>JALUJE010000131.1 GCA_027057185.1 Helicobacteraceae bacterium
TCGTTGTGGTATTACAAAAAGGTAAGCCCGAGTCCAACGGATTTTCATTGATGCAGATGCTAAGCGGCAATTCATCGGAAACACAGGGTGGGAATTTTTCACAGATACTCAAAGAACTGGGCATGGATGCTCACGCAATGAGCGGCATGAAACAGCGTGAGGGTGTTATAGACTTTTCGGTATTGTTGCAAGGAGGCAACGCTGCTGCATTATCATCACCAGAGCAGACGGTGTTAGCAGAAGTAGATAAAGATATTCTCGTGCTTCTGGAATCTTTTAATCGTGAACCCTTAGATGCCGAAGATGCATGGAGTATGATCAATCCCAAATTGTTGCAACACTATAGCGATGATGATGTGAAGCAGATGATGGCAGAAGCAAAAACGTATCTAAAGCTTCAAATTGGGGATTTGGCAAAAGCTCAAGGGATCACACTCGATGTGGAACGCTTACCCAAAACGCTACAGAGTCTGGCTGTTATTGCAGAAAAAATTGGTATTGATGTCTCCCATATGACGCTCGAAACCCTTCAAAAAAAGCTACCGAACATAGTCGTTAATGATAAGCAACTAGCGATACTGGCACCGCAGCAAAAGAGCACAGAGTACTCGACACAGGCTCTCGTACGTTTTAAAAGTGACCACAAAGCGTCCGATAGCGAACAGAAACCGGTGAGAGTTCATGATATTGCCACAAAGCAAGAGCCGCTAAAAACGCTTTTGCAGGTACCGGTACAAAAGGCTCAGGAGTCGCCTCGCCATAGTGTGGTGAAGGCCGTAACACAAGGAAGTGGAAGTCATACGGTAGCATCGGTTCTGGCGTCATCATCCCTCTCGCCGCAACATACCGGAGTGCTTAACATGGCAACACTACCCTCTGATGACGTGCCAGAGCAAGGACGCCCTACGGAGCGTGTTTCCCCGTTAGCTGATACGATATCTGATGATACCGCTATTTTACGAAAGCTCCATACTTTACTCGGTAGCGATGAAGTACGATCGGCGGCATCTGATGATGGAAAGCATGAGAATAAACTCGCTTCAATAGTACCTACGGAGGGCAAGTCGAACGCGTTGGAACTTAAAATTCACGAGGCCAAACAGATGGTGTCTCATGTCGCAGGTAGCCTGAAAGAGGCAGTTGAGAATTATAAGCCGCCGTTTACACGTATTACGATGCAGTTGCATCCTGCAAAACTGGGGGAAGTGGATGTCACCATGATTCAGCGCGGTAATAATGTGCATATCAATATTAGCTCCAATAACAGTGCCATTGCGGTGTTGGCGCAGCATTCAGTAGAACTCAAAAATCAACTTGCCAATAGCGGTCTGGGCAGTGCCACCATGCAATTTAACACCGGCGGCGGCGAGCAGCAGCGACAGAGTCAACATCAGCAAAATATCATGGAAGCGTATGAAAAATATGCTGCTTCTGAGGGTGAAGAACGTTATGAAACACTCTCTTCACTTGAATTAATCGTGCCACGATATGTATAAAAGGAATGAATGATGGAAGTAACAAATAATACCAATACCACGACAGCGTCAACGACTCCGGCAGGAGCGAACCCCAACAGCACGTTGGGGAAAGACGACTTTTTAAAGCTGCTATTGGTGCAGCTTAAATACCAAGATCCTACAGAGCCGATGGATAGCGATAAGATCTTATCGCAAACATCGCAGTTAGCGGCACTGGAAGCATCGACTAATACGAATAAAGCATTAGAAGATTTAACGGCATCACTGGGAAACAGTCTGCAATTTAGTACGATATCGGCAATTGGAAAAATTGCCGATACCGGCAGTAATGCTGTCACCGTTGAAGAGGGAAGTGAGACGGAATTTCAACTCTATTTTTCTAATGATGTCAGTAGTGGCACCATCAATATTTTAGATGTTGAGGGCAATACCGTCGATTCTATCGCGCTGAACGGCTCAGATAAGGGAGTTCATAATTTTACATGGGATGGTAAGGTCAATGGAGAATCCGTTGAAGATGGGTTGTATTATGTAACGGCAAATTACAATGATACCTCGGGTAATACCCATGAGACGCGTGTAGGAACCTATCCGATTGAATCGGTTCGATTTGAAGAGGGAAAGGCTTTGGTCAAATTGGGTTCGAGCTATGTTCCCATGGATTCTATTAACGAGATTTCTGAAGGATAAACGATGAATCAGGCATTTTATACCGGGCTGACGGGCATGAAAACATATCAGTACAGTTTGGATGTGACATCAAATAACCTGGCAAATATCAATACGGTAGGATTTCGGGCCGATACTACGGAATTTTCAACGCTCTTTGAAGAGACTTTGCATACACAAGCATCGTCTCAAAATGCCATAGGACTTGGATCACGGGTACAGGCTACGGCAATGACACAGGATTACGGTAGCTTTATGGGAACCGACAGTGCGACTGATCTGGCAATTGCCGGAGACGGCTGGTTCGGTGTGACATCCGGTGCCGAGGATATGTATACCCGTGCCGGAGCTTTTACGTTTGATGCTGATCGCAATTTGGTGAGTTATGAGGGTATGTATCTTTTAGGAACGATGGGAAATAACATTGACGGAACGCTGATGAGTGCTATTACAGATACGACACCACTAGGGGCAGCTTCTTCACAAGGGAAGATGACGCTGCCGTCGAAATTACATGTGAATGCCGAGCCGACATCGTATATCAATTTTTCGGGGAATCTGACGTCAAGTGAGGCAGTGATTCACCAAAGTAGCACGGTAATTTCACCCAGTGGAGAGGAGAATTTTTTACTTTTGGAATATACCAAAAGTGCCCAACAGCCCCAAGAAGGTATTGTTTGGGATATTACTGCAACATTGCGTTCTAAAAACGGTGAAACCATTTATGATACACAACAAGGTTCGGCACAGTTTGATTCTCGAGGTGCCATAGAACGTTTTACGTTACCGCCATTTGATAATGCCGGAGTACCACTGTCTATTAATTTGGGAGAATCGTTTAGTGGTGTCACTTCCATTGATAATTTGAAAATGAGTTATGCCAGTGAGCATGACGGTCGTGCAGCAGGTGATTTGGTAGGTTATAGTATCAATACTGAGGGTGAAGTGATTGCATCGTTTGATAACGGCGTATCGAGTTCTGTGGGACGTGTTGCAATTTTTCACTTTGGCAATGATCAGGGCTTGGAGCGGGTGAGTGGCACTCACTTTAAGACCAGTAGCAACAGTGGTGAGCCGATGTTTTATACCGATGAAGCGGGAGCATATGTTTTAGGAGCAGATCTTAAAAGCTTTACCCTAGAAAATTCCAACCTAAAATATGAAAACGGGATGACGGAGCTGATTATTTTGCAACGTGCCTTAGATGCGAATGCAAAAAGTATTACGACCGGTGATGAGCTGATTCAAAAGGCGTTGGATATGGATGCTTAATGTTGGAATACTTAT
>JALUJE010000132.1 GCA_027057185.1 Helicobacteraceae bacterium
ATCCTGCGTCAAGTCACGACCACCGAGACCGTAGATATAGTTGACGATTACCGGTCTTGCATCACTCGCGTACATTGCTGCTGAAACTTCATTATAAAGCGCACCCATTGCACCACCCGGTGCACTTCTGTCCATACAAGCGATAGCTTTCACATTTTTCAACGCTTCTCTGATCTCATCAAAAGGAAAAGGTCTGAGGACTCTTGGCGCAACAACACCGGCTTTGATACCTTTTTCACGCATTTTTTCTGCTGAAAGTATCGCACTGTCCACAGTCGTACCAAGTGCGACAATCGCTACCTCGGCATCATCCATTAAATGGGATTCTACTCTTTTATATTTTCTACCTGTTTTTTTCTCAAATTCGGCAAATACTTCTTCGATAACCGCACGTGAATCCATCAAAGCTTTGTGCTGTTTCGCCTTATGCTCAAAATGCCAATCTTCTTCTGTCTGTGCACCGTATGTGATCGCTTTTGAAAAGTCAAGCATTTCATCTACCGGTTCAAATTTTCCGATAAAAGCATAGGCATCATCATCACTGAGAGGTTTAACGTTTTGTGCAGTATGAGAACATATAAAACCGTCCTGATGTACCATTACCGGCAATCTTACAGATTTGTTTTCACCGATTTTAAATGCCATAAGCATAAGATCATAAGCTTCCTGGGGATTAAATGAACATAGATTAATCCATCCGGCATCACGCCCGAGATACATATCTGAGTGATCGCCGTTTACATTTAAAGGAGCAGCAAGTGCACGATTGACAACACCAAGTACGATAGGTAATCTCATACCCGATGCCTGATACAATACTTCCACCATTAGCGCAAATCCCTGTGAAGAAGTCGCTGTTGCAACACGACCGCCTGCCGCAGCCGCACCTACACAACCACTCATAGCCGCATGTTCACTCTCTACCATGACAAATTCACCGTCGATATAACCATCCGCCAAAAATTTTGCATAATTTTGTACAGTCGGCGTTGACGGTGTTATCGGATATGCTGCAACAACATCGATCTGAGCCTGACGCATAGCATGAGAAAATGCCATATTACCGTCCCAGACTTCTACTTCCTGTAAATCAATTTTTTCTGCCATTTATTATTCCTTACTCTTTTTCTTTTTTTCGGGCCATTTTGCCAGTGCCTCATCGCTGTCTTCATTTTCACCAAACATCAACAAAGATTTTGGATTTGTAGGACAAACTTCCACACAAACACCACACCCTTTACAGTGTTCATAATCCACACCGATCATTTTCTTATCACGGCTCACTATCGATGTATCCGGACAAAATACCCAGCAATTCTGACAATCTATACAAATATCTCTGTTATATACAGGCTTAACAACTCTCCAGTCACCTACATATGCTTTAAAAGAGTTTGTATCGGCATACAATCTGTCTTCCTGTTTTGTATGAACAGCTTCCAAAGCATTAAACTCTTCCTCGAAACTGAAAAGTACACTTCCCTGACTTACTTCATCCCATCCAACATATTTTTTACTCATAATTTCTCCCTACTTCACTTCGTTATATGCACGCTCAATCGCAGCCATATTCGCATCAATAATTCTTTGTGGGAATTTTGAGAGAACTTTTTTCATAGCCTCTTTAAAATAATCGAGCTCGAACATACCGGATACTTTCATCAGCGCACCCAGCATAGGTGTATTTGGAATAGCTCTGCCGATTGTATCCAGTGAGATAGCGAAACAATCAACGACATAAACCTCTTTGCCTCGCAGTTTCGGCACTTCTTTTACCAACTCCTCTTTTGGGAGGTGTGTGGTGATAATATACTTTGTCGATTCTTTTTCATTGGCAGTAATATCCGCCGTATAAGCAAGTGCCGGATCGATTACCAGGACATAGTCCGGATGCATAAATTTTTCATGGTTAAGAATCGGCTGATCATCGATTCTGTTATATGCAGTCATTGCGGCGCCTCTTTTGGCTGAGCCGTAAAAGGCAAATGCCTGTACTTCTTTGCCTGTATTGGCTACGACATCTGCCAGACCTTTTGCACCTGTTACAGCACCCTGCCCGGCTCGGCTATGCCATCTCATTTCAAACATGAACTCTCCTTACAAAGTTTTCCTACTAATTTGTCCTATAATTTTAGGTTATTATGACTTAACTTAAGCTTTTTTTTAAACGATTTTATTAATTTAATTGCACTAAGTGCGTCATTTTGTAAAAATTTACTGCACCTTTGTAACTCCTCTTTTTTCCCGTATCCGCTCAGTACACCGACCGCGCCAGTTCCGGCATCTTTGGCGCTAACCATATCGAGACAAGTATCACCGATCATCCAGACATCATGAAGTGTATGAATTTGCATTTGATGCAACGCTTTCAAAACAGGTTCCGGGTGCGGTTTGGGATGTGTGACATGCTCGCGTCCGACCAATACTTCAAAATAGTGCATGACACCCATATGTTCCAGTAATATTTCCGAATATTCTCCCGTTTTGGTCGTCACGACACCCAGTCTGGCAAAAGACGCCGCCTCTTCGATCGCCTCTTTGGCGAACGGCAGAAATGTCGTCATCGGTTTGGAGCGTTTGCGATAATGTTGTTTATAAACATCCACAAAATCCCACACTTTATCTTCCGAAACACCCAGATGTGCATACATAAAATCCAGCGGATGTCCGATAAGCGCTTTAATCTCCTCATCAGGCGGTGTTTCAAGACCGAAATGGCGAAAAGAGTCATCAAAACATTTCAAAATCGCTTCCGTCGAATCGATTAGCGTACCGTCGAGATCAAAGAGGATCACCGTCTCTTTTTTCATGGCTTGATCCAGTCGATAACGTTGTGCATGACACCCAGAATCGACTGGCTGACATTTTGAATCTTTTTATTGACAACGGTAATGGAGTTGGGGATATACAAAAAGAGATAGGGATTGTCATGAACGATAATCGCGAAAATTTCGCGGTATATTTTCCCCAGCTCTTTTTGGTCGATTGTCCGCTCCGCTTTTTTGATCAGCGCATCTACTTTCGGGTTTTTGTAGCTGATAAAATTAAAACCGCCCTTTTTGCTCCCCTCACTGTGCCAGATGCTGTACGCGTCGGGCATCAGCCCCAGTCCCCAGCCCAGAATGACCGCTTCAAATTTACGGGGCATGACGACGGTATTGAGAAACGCCTGCCACTCCATCGTACGAATTGTCACTTTCACACCCGCTTTGGCTAACTGATACTGTAAAATCTGTGTCGCATAGACACGGATGGCATTGTTGGAGTTGGTCACAATTTCAAATGAAAGCGGATGTTTCGCATCGTAACCGGCTTCATGAAGCAATTGTTTCGCTTTGGCAATATTTTGCGACGGTGCTTTGATAGTATCGTTATAAGCAAAGGTTCCCGGCATGAACGGACCGGTACAGATC
>JALUJE010000133.1 GCA_027057185.1 Helicobacteraceae bacterium
GCATCAGGCCAATTACCGTATTATCAAGGCGGTTGGTGATGCACTCAAAATGCGCGATGAGCAAGTCGTGTTAACGGTAGCCAAATATGGAAATACTTCAGGTGCTTCGATTCCTATGGCAATGAACGATCTTTATGAGTCGGGTCAGCTCAAAGCTGGAGAGTTAATGCTTCTGGCTGCTTTTGGTGGAGGATTAACGTGGGGCAGTGCGCTGCTTCCTTTTGCGCCAAATACGTAAATGTACATGTAAATTGATGGCTCTTTTTGAAAATCACCTTATTTTTGTTGATGTGCATGAGAGTGAAGTGCCTTGGCTAAAGGTTTTTACTCAGTGTGCGCATAAAGAGTTTAGCGTATGTAGTGCTCAGGAAAAAATGATGCTTTTTGCAGCACTGGATATCATTGAAATTCAGATGCTTGCATATTATCAACCTGAAAAGATTAACATTGCCTCATTCGGAAATGTGTTGCCGCACGTGCACTGGCACATTATGGCGCGTTTCAAAGAAGATAGCTATTTTCCTGAGCCAATGTGGGGCACCAAGCAGCGTGAGAGTACACTGGTGCTTCCCTCGTTTGAAGTGTTTTGTCATGACGTCAAAGACGCCCTGAAAACTAATCTCTAGGGCGTCTGCTACGGTGAGATCGGTGAGATCCTCCACTGCGATTTCTGGAGCGGTTAGAACGATGACGATGACCTGAGCGCTGTCGGTCATTGCCGCGTTTGTCAAGGTTTTGCATGATTTTTTCCAGACGTTCGGGGGCAATACCAATAGTGTTTGGTCCTTTAATGCTCTGGTTGTCCAGCAGCATGGAAGCAAGCTTATAGATTACCTGCTCCATATCCATATCATTTTTCAGTGCATCAAGAATGAGGTGAGCTTCATTATAGATTTTTTGATTTTCAATGTCGTGAATTAAACGATTAAGCCCTGCTTTTTTGACATCATGCTTACTGGGAATAAAGGCATGCTCCATTGTGGTACCTACCTTGGATTTAATGCGCTGTAACTCTTTAAATTCCAACGGTGTTACCAGGGTGATTGCCATCCCTTTTTGCCCGGCACGTCCAGTTCTACCGATGCGGTGAACGTAACTTTCCGGATCAAAAGGAATATGAAAATTAATAACATGGCTGACATCATTAATATGAATGCCGCGTGCCGCGACATCAGTAGCTACTAAAATATCGACGCCATCACTTTTGAGTCCACGAATCACGGCTTCACGTTGGCGCTGTTCCATGTCGCCATGAAGTCCTTTAGCGCTGTAACCAACGGCGGAGAGCACATTGGAGAGGCGATCCACCTCTCGTTTGGTGCGACAAAATACAACCACCTTGTGGGTTTCTTGGGTGTCGAGAAGTCGAATAATGGCATCATCACGTTCGTTTTCGTCAATGACATAATACTGCTGAGCAATATCTTTGTTGGTTGTTTCCCCTTTGGTAATCGAGATAAACTCGGGATTGACCAAAATACGCTCAGCAAGTTTTTTTATCGGTGGGGGCATGGTAGCGGAAAAGAGCAGGGTCTGGCGATCAGTGGGAAGATAGGAAAATATTTCATTGATATCATCCAAAAATCCCATATCTAGCATCTCATCGGCTTCATCTAAAATGATGGTGGAGGGTGTAAAATCTTTAATCATGTTACGTTTGAGGATATCTAGTAGTCGCCCTGGGGTGGCAATAACAACTTGTGCACCACGTTCAATAAGACCAAGCTGTCTGCCGTAAGAGCTGCCACCATAGACGGTGACGGTACGAATTCCAAGATTCTTACCATATTTAAAGAGTTCATCGCTGACCTGATTGGCAAGTTCTCGGGTCGGGGTAATGACCAATGTTTCGACACCACCTTTAAGGTGCATGTTATTGAGAACGGGTAGGCCAAACGCAGCTGTTTTCCCGGTTCCGGTGTGGGCTTGTCCCACGACGTCACGGCCTTTCATAATAACGGGAATTGCCATGGATTGAATGGGACTGGGAAGTTTAAAACCGGCATGTGATAGTGCCTGCATAATGGGACGTTTAAAGCCAAACTGTTCAAAACTATTTTCAATAGTAGTTGAGGATTCTGTAGAAGTTGTTTCTTGAGACATAAAGCGCTCTTTTTCAAATAAATTTATATTGTTGAAAAAGGATTACGTCATCACCAATATACATGTAAATAGTTGCTATTTTGTAGATGTAGATGCAGAAGTAGCCGATAAGCGGCGAAATGTTCTCAACAATATTTGATCGGCATTATAACCAAAGATTGCTTAGAATGTGATGCTTTTTTGACATTATTGCAATTTTCTTTGTTTATCAAGCCAAACCATCAAGCCTTTTTGAGCATGAAGGCGGTTTTCTGCTTCAGCAAATACGACACTTTGTCTGCCTTCAAGAACACTTTCGCTCACTTCTTGATTGCGATATGCAGGAAGACAGTGTAAAAAGATAGCATCGTCTCTAGCAGTTGCCATCAGAGTATCATTGACCATAAAGCCCTCAAAAATTTTGAGTCGCTCTTCTTTTTCACCTTCTTGACCCATGGAGGCCCAGGTGTCGGTGGTTACCACGGTAGCACCTTTGACGGCCAGTTTTGGATCATGGGTAAAGGTTAGCAGGGCACCGCTCTTTTGAGCCAAGGCGTTGGCGTACGCTATAATATCGGCATTGGCTTCATACCCCTTTGGTGTGGCAATACGGAGTTCAAAGCCGAGGATGGCAGCGAGCATCAGCCATGAGTGCGTCATATTGTTGCCATCTCCGATATAGGCGACAACGGGATTGTCAGCATGGTGATGTTCCATCATGGTCATATAGTCTGCTAACAGTTGTACCGGATGGTAGGAGTCGGTCAGTCCGTTAATAACAGGTACTTGGGAATAGGCGGCGAACTCCTCAAGTTTGGAGTGCTCAAAGGTACGAATCATGACCATATCGCACATGGAAGAGATGACGCGTGCGGTATCTTTGACAGGCTCGCCGCGTCCCAGGTGAATATCACGGTTGGAAAGAAAGAGTCCGTGACCGCCTAACTGAAAGATGCCTGTTTCAAAACTTACACGTGTTCGTGTGGAGCTCTTTTCAAAGATCATGGCCAGGGTTTGACGCTGCATGTATGGCGTTGATATACCTGATTTCAGCTCTTTTTTAATGGCGATTCCGAGCGTGATAATCTCAAGAATCTCCTCTTTGGTAAAATCTTTGAGGGTTAAAAAATGTCTCACAATTTTGTCCTAAAATAAGAACCGAAAAGAGGTCGGTTCTTACGAAAAATAAGGGCGCATTGTAGCATAACTATGCTAGAAGTTCAGCAACCTCTTTGGCATGATAGCTAATGATAATGTCGGCACCGGCACGTTTGAATCCGAGCATGGTCTCCATCATAACACGGTCATAGTCAATCAAACCGGCAC
>JALUJE010000134.1 GCA_027057185.1 Helicobacteraceae bacterium
TTCTTTAGGTTCGGCTTGGATACCTTTTGGCAGTACCTCACCTTTGAATATCCACACTTTTATACCGATGATACCGTATGTAGTCTGCGCTTCTGCGAAACCGTAATCGATCTTCGCACGAAGTGTATGAAGCGGCACACGCCCTTCGAGATACCACTCGGTTCTCGCCATCTCCGCACCGCCGAGACGACCGGCAACGGCGATTTTGATACCCTTGGCACCGGAGCGCTGCGCACCTTGAATAACTTTTTTCATAGCGCGTCTAAACGCGACACGGCGCTCGAGCTGCGTCGCGACATTTTCGGCGACGAGCTGCGCAGAAGCCTGTGCTTTTTTCTCCTCTTTGATGTTTACCGCAATCGGCTTACCGATGAGTTTTTGCAAAGCGGTTTTGAGCTTCTCGATATCCGCACCCTTTTTCCCGATGATGATACCCGGGCGTGCAGCGACGATAGAGACGCGAAGTCTCTTCGCCGTTCTCTCGATGATGATGTTCGATACACCGGCATAGTACAGCTCTTTTTTCAAGAATGTTCGGATTTTGTGATCTTCACCGAGCGCTGCCGGCGCGTTTTTGAAATTCGGATACCAGCGGCTCTCCCAGTTACGGTTGATACCAAGGCGAAGACCGATAGGATTAACTTTATGACCCATAATTATTTGCCCTCTACTTCTACTAAAATATGTGCTGTTGGTTTACGAATTCCCGATGCCATACCACGAGCACGTGGACGAAAACGCTTTAGAACCGGACCATTGTCAACACGACATGATGTAATCACACAGTCTTCTGCTTCCTCACCGCTGTTGGCTACGGCAGATGCCACCACTTTAGCGATAATTTTCGCCGCTTTGTTAGGAGTGAACTCTAAAGCTGCAAGTGCCTCTTCAGCATTCATCCCCTGAATTTCGCGGGCAATAAGACGTGATTTAATGGGTGATACACGGATAAATTTCAATAATGCTCTAGCCATGATTACCCCACCTTCTTCTGTACCGAGCCTTTATGACCCTTGAACGTACGTGTTGGTGCGAATTCACCAAGTTTATAGCCAATATGGTTCTCTGTAATAAAGACAGGAACAAATTGACGGCCATTATGCACATTTAACGTCAAACCAATCATCTCAGGAAGAATGGTAGAACGACGTGACCATGTTTTAATGGGCTTTTTATTGTTTTCCTCTTTCGCTTTGAGTACTTTTTTCATTAAGTGATCATCGACGAATGGACCTTTTTTTACTGAACGAGCCATATTAACCTACCCTTTTAGCATTTGGTTTACGACGTGTAATAATAAGTTTATCACTTGCTTTTTTACGACGTGTTTTTGCGCCTTTAGTCGGTTTACCCCACGGAGTAACCGGGTGGCGACCTGAATTTGTTTTACCTTCACCACCACCATGCGGGTGATCAATAGGGTTCATTGCTGAACCACGAGTTTGTGGACGAATACCCAAGTGACGTTGACGACCCGCTTTGGCAATCACAATATTGCCAAATTCTTCGTTTCCAACAGCACCGATCGTTGCCATACACTCACCAAGAATGTAACGCATTTCAGATGATGGTAGACGTAGTGAAACGTATTTACCGTCACGACCCATAATCTGGGCACTACCACCGGCAGAACGTACCATCTGACCGCCCTTTCCCGGTTTGAGTTCAATATTGTGAATCAATGTACCTACCGGGATATTTTTGATTTTCATCGCATTACCCGATTTAATATCAAGTCCGGATTCTGCCGATTCGATGATATCTCCGACACTCAAGCCTTTTGGTTGAAGTATATAACGCTTTTCACCGTCGGCATACGTAATCAGTGCAATACGACAGTTACGGTATGGATCGTATTCAATCGCTGTAACAGTACCGGGAATATTGAATTTATTGCGTTTAAAATCAATAATACGATAAAGTTTTTTTGCACCCGCTTGCTTATGGCGTGAGGTGATACGACCGTTGTTGTTACGACCTGCATGCGTAGGAAGTTTTACAAGAAGGGATCGTACCGATGCTTTTGCTGTAATATCCGAGCTATCAACATTCGTATAGAAACGACGACTCGGTGTTATCGGTCTGTATGTTTTAATTGCCATAATTACACCGCCAAACTTTCAATTTGTGCACCCTCAGGTAATTTGACATAAAACTTTTTAAAGTTGTTTTGTCTACCTGCAACACCGCGAAAACGTTTTACTTTTCCCGCCTGGTTTAGTGAGTTAATACGTGTTGGAACAATACCAAAGTACTCACGAAACACCTCTTTAAGACCGGTTTTTGTCATACGAGGAGAAGTTTGTACAACAACAACACCTTCTTCTTGAAGACCTAAAGTCTTTTCTGTATAGATAATTGATTTAATATCTGTAATATCTGCCATTATTTAGCCTCGCTTACAAGATTTTCCCATACAGCTTTTTCTATCACAATTGAGCGATAGGTTGCTGCCAAGAATGCATTTAATTCGTTCTCTTCAATCAAATAGGTTTTTTGAATATTACGGAATGCCAAAAATGTTTTCTCATCAATAATGGATTTAACAAACAGTGCATCACGTGTACCGATCTTTTCAAACAGTGCTTTTGCATCTTTCGTCTTACCCGAAGCCACTTCAATGCTGTCGACAATAAACAGTTTACCCTCACTAGCGAGTGCATCCAGTGCAAACTTTAGTGCCAGTTTTTTCTGCTTTTTATTGACTTTTTGATCGTAGTTACGATTGGCACGAGGACCAAAAGCGATTCCACCGCCTACCCAGATAGGAGAACGGTTCGAACCGGCACGAGCACCACCACGCCCTTTTTGAGCCCAGGGTTTTTTACCACCACCGCTAACATCAGCACGACTTTTTGTCGATGCCCCATTAGCCCGAATGCCTGCCTGATATGATTTCACATACAAATAGAGGTTATGCGGGTTAATCCCCGAAAAACTCTCCGGTAGTGCCAACTCAGATGTTTTCTCAAAATTTTCATTTAATACAATTGCGCTCATTATTTAACAACCTTTACACGACCTAATGCCCCATTGGGTCCTGAAACCGATCCGGCAACTGCCAACACACCGTTTTCAGCGTCAAAAGAGACGATGGTATTTTTTACGGTAATCTTTTCGTTACCGTATTGACCTGCCATCTTCTTTCCTTTCATAACACGACCCGGCCACTCTGCATTACCGATAGAACCGGTACGACGACCGAATCGGTGACCGTGAGATGCAGGACCACCGCCAAAGTTCCAACGTTTCATAGGACCGGAAAATCCGCGACCTTTCGTGTTGAACGTACTTTTGACAATGCTCGCTTCACGCAATGGAGTCGTATCTAAATCACCTGCTTCGGTATTGGACACTTTAATGGTTGCAAAACGATTGAATTCGGCAGAAAGACTGTATTTCTTCTGTTGTCCTTCAATGGTTTTGTTTATTTTTTTGCCGTTACTATACGCTACAATCGCCGTGCCATCATTGACTTCACACACTTTAACCTCAACTATTTTTAGAAGAGTCACAGGAGTACTCGGTACGCTGATGGTACGTGTCATACCAATTTTTTCAACAATATATTCCACTGTTTACTCCTAATTGTCCATAGAGCGAACTTCTACATCCACTTCCGGCGCTAAATCTAATTTCATTAATGAATCGACAGTATCCGGGGTTGCCGATACAATGTCAATTAAACGTGCATGCATACGAATTTCAAACTGTTCACGAGAGTCTTTGTTAACATGAACAGACTTTAAAACGGTATATTTACGAATTTTAGTTGGTAAAGGGATCGGACCGCGAATTTCTGCGCCGGTACGCTTTACAGCTTCAACAATAGATGCTACCGAACGATCGAGTACTCGATGGTCGTAAGCTCTAAGTTTCAAACGAATTTTTTCCATACTTTTTTCCTTATAAAGAACTCGTTAGATCTCTGTCTAACTATAAAAGGGAGCGGAATTATAGCTTACAACGACTAAAGATTCAAGGTTTTTGGGGGTGAAAATAGGATTTTCATTTATTTTATTTCCTTTTAATAAGGAAACAGTACTATTGTGAACATGTTTTAAGGAGGACTTATGGAGATACTGCTCGATGAATATTATAAACAGCATTTACATGTCAATGGGTATGTAGAACGCAAAATACAGCTCGATCCTTACGGTTGTCAAATCAGTGGTGTCACGCTCTCAGGAAAAACGACACTGGTAAAACAGTACCTGCTGACATGTAAAAAATCTGCATACCTCTACATCAACTGTCGTGATATCCGCATTGACATCGAGGAATTAAATCGTAGACTGGCATCCTACTGCACGCAGCACCATATTGATATTGTGGTGCTCGATAACTATATTGACACCATTATACTTCCTCCGGTTCCACAACTGTTCATAACCACGGAACGCTATTTGCCACATATTACCTTACCGCACCGAATCTTAATGCCTTTAGACTATGAGGAGTTTTTAGCATATGAAATGAAGTATGACTCAACGGCTCTGAACCATTTTTTGCAGCTCGGCGGTCTGCCGGTCATGCAGACACTCCACAGTGAGCAGCGCCATCTTTACATACAACAGGCATTGCAAAAACGTTTGAGCCGTATGGAGTTTAGCGTTCTTGTATTTATTGCCAAAAGTCCTACCTTAAAACTCTCGACATATACAATATATGAGAAGATCCGAACCGAACAGAAGGTATCTAAGGACATGCTCTACAAAAGCGTGACATCACTTATAGAAAAACGCTATCTTTTTCATGTCAGAAAATGGCATCATGCACGTGCCGTTGCCAAAAGTTATTTTTGTGATATCGCACTTAAAAATGCATTAACCCATCAAAAAAACTTTCGCTTACTCTTTGAAAATCTAATTTTTCTGGAGCTTCTGAAGCGGGACCGAACCCTTTACTATAGTGACAAAATTGATTTCTATATTCCCTCGCAACACCGCATTGTCTTGTGTATGCCCTTCTCCAACGACGAGGTACTGTTCAAAACAATCGAGCAGATTGAAGCGTTTATTGTCACTCAGAGCGTCACTCATGTCAAAGTTGTCACCATGAGCTCGTCTGGCACACTACAACATCCGTTTGTCGATGTTGAGATGCTCCCCTTTAGCGAATGGGCTATTATTGAAGGCGAGTAGTTTTATGCAAAGATGTCGAGTCGAGATTCGAGTTCGCTAAAAACCTGTGCACGTTCCTGAGCATTGGGGTGAATCATGCTATAGACCACTTCAGAGAGATTTTCGTCAATAGACCTATCGAGCTCGTGCGGTTTTTTTAGCGACTCTTTAATCGTTGGCGCAAAATAGGTATAACTACTGTATGGCTCTTTACCAAGTAGCTGATAATACAGGTGACGTCCCAAATCCAAAATCTCGAATTCTTCAATTTTCCCCGTACCGACTTTCGTAGAAAATCCAATAGTGAGTGCAATATTCTTAAAACGAATATAAGCAAGAAGCCTCATCATGAATCCAATAGATGCTCGTGTGTAGTGGCTTAGCACTCTATCGTGGAACTGTTCAAAACTCTCTTGGGACTGTTGTAAACGGCGATATTCGTATACCAGTGCCTCGACATAATATTTGGCTCGGATCAGCGGCACCGATTTCATAACGGTATGCCCTTCTTCTCCTTCACCGGTCAGCTTACCGCCAATACTAATATGAACACCGTGTACGGTCTCGCCGTTCTCTTTAGCTTTGCATCCTTCAAATCCGATATCGCCGACACCGTGAATACCGCATCCTTTCACGCACGCCGACCAGTACATGCGAATACGTCCCTCTGCCAGTGGCACGGCATGCGTTAAATACTCTGCCATCTCTATAGCGTCAGGCTTGTTGGGAATAACACCAAACGGACAGTGCTCCGTTCCGGCACACGCTATAAGGTGATTGAAATAGGGAGCGTGTACATTTTTATAGGTTTGAAAAAACGACTCTTGCAGTGCGGCCTCTATTTCTTGTTGGGATACGCCCATGATATACAGACTCTGCTCCACATCAAAACGTATGTCACCGTTACCGTACTTTGCCGCTAGCGAAGCGGCTTCAAGTAAGGCACTGCCACTGAAAATTCCCGAAGGCACGACGGCATGTAATGCAAACGTTCCATTTTTAAGCTGTACCCGTCCCTGATCGGGGTCATTATTGTCCATCTGTGTCAAAGTCTCGCCTGCGGTGGCAAAGTTTATGCCTGCATGAGTACACAGAGCCTCTCGCATCGCCTTCATACCCACAGCTTCAATAAGAAAATGGAGTCGGTTTTTATTTCGGTTGTCACGAAAACCGAACGTACGAAATAGTGTGATGAGGGAACCGTACATGGCCACAACTTCCGTCTCATCTTTTAAAAAAATATTGGCATTTTTGGCAATCTGTCCAACCTTACCACCCAAATAGAGGTTATACCCGTAACACCCCGATTTTTGTGCCAATACCAATGCGCAGTCTTGACCAAAAACATTGGAGCGATTGGCAAAAGAACCGGTAATTCCGGTATTGAATTTACGCGGTAACACGCTGATCCATTCATAGTTGTGCAAAAAGAGTGACTGAAGTTTTAACAGTAACGGCTGGGAAGGCAAGATATTATCACAGGCATCACCATCTAAAGGATCATTTAAAATATTTCGAAAATTATCGACCCCCGTCTGATAACTTGAAATGCCTACCGTTTCAAGTCGAGAAAAAATGGCCGGAATATCTTCAATGTCAATATAGCGCAACTCCACCTGCATCCGTGTGGTGATGTCAATATAATCCTTTCCAAAATCACGTGCAACGTCTCCTAAAACACGAGCCTGTGTATTGGTGAGCTGTCCACCGGGAATACGAATACGAATCATAAATTGTCTGGGCGTTGCGGGTCGATCAAAAATACCGAAACATTTTAGAAAATAGCTCAAATCCTCTTTGGCAATGGCATCATACCCCTGAACAGCATAGTGTTCCAAAAGGGCAAATGCTTCCTGAGGCGTTTTAAGTTCTTTGGTTTTTTCAATCTTGTTCTGTTTTTTGTTTCGTGCATCAAACGCCTGTTGTAGTGCGCTCATAGTTATGTCCTCTTGCGGCAAAAATCATAGTATTAATGGTGTAATCATACTATTAAATAGGCAAACCAGTCAGAGTGTTGTGCTTATTTATTAAGCAGCTATGCGTCAAAGTCCATGACCGGAAGTTCTCGTTGCGTTGCCAGTTCCAGAGTAAAGTAGTCATATTTTTCAAAGCCGTACATTTTGGCAATCAGGTTGGTCGGGTAGGCTTCAATCAGAGTATTGAAACGGGCAACATTGTCGTTGAGCGCATTGCGCGCTTCCATGATATCCTCCTCAATGTCCAAAAGGCTCTGTTGAAGCGCTAAAAAATTTTCACTGGATTTGAGCTCGGGGTAATTTTCTACCAAAGCCAGAATACCCCCTAATGAACGGCTTACCTGACTCTCTTCAACACTGCGTGCTCCAAAGTCCTGTAGACCGGTATGAATATTTCGTGATCTCTTTTCAAAGACATCAGCCTCATGTTTTTGGTACTGGGATACAACTTTTACAAGATTGGGGATCAGATTAAAACGACGTTTGAGCGCTACGTCAATGTGACTCCACGAAGCTTCGATGCGGTTTTTGTATTTAATAAATTTGTTGTAGTTGATAACAAAGACCATCACCAAAATAATGATCATAAAAATGAAAGGAACCAGTTGCTCTGCCATAATTACTCCTGTAGATTACAAAGAAGATTATAACATTTAAGAGATGAAACCCTCATACTCCATGTTTTACATATAATTTTTAGACGCTACTCTTTAGTGTAAAAAGCAGCATGCGCTTTTGCCATAACTGCAAAACTATTTTTATCCTCTTCATTGGCAAAAGCATAGGCAGGGAAAAAGAGAAAGGTCTCATCCGTATAAATTAAAAACCCTACCTCAACAGAGACAATATGATGAATGCGCTCCCATGTAATGGTCGTCTTCTCCATGTGCAAGCCTTCATCATCTGCACGAATGTGAAACTCCTGATCTTTTGTCTGCGACGTTTCAAATTTTCTCAATAGCAATAGTTGACGTACTTTCCATCTAAACACGTACCAATAGATCACCAAAAATGTTGAGATCACCAAAAGCCCTACCGCCCCTTTTTTCATGGCAGCTACCACACCAAATTGTGTCATGGCAATAAATACCCAGCCTAAAAACCGCTTTGGCGAATGTTTCATTTCATGGTTATATGCCGCCTGAGACGCTTTTAAAAACGTCTCCTGATTCCAAGTATAAGATATTTCAATACTAGACATGCGCGTCACACTCGCTTATGATCAAATCAGATTTCTTAATACATCCCTCCGCTTCAAGTTCTTCAATGAGCTTCAGCGTCTAAATATATTTTGCTTCAAAAATCCTGCTGTTTTCTTCAAATTTTTTCTTCTCTTTTTTAGCATACCGCCATGCCAGAACAATGGAGAGTGCAAAAACACCGTAAATCCACCACTGCCATGTTTTCAAATCGAGAAGTACAATAAAATACTGCACGGAAAACAGCACAAAAAACTCAATAGAAAAGATAATCACCAACGTGGAGCTTTGCTCAAAGTCAAGTGTATATTTTTCAATATCCCGCAAAAGATTCAAATTGATATTGACCTGTTTTGCTTTCTGCTTACACGCCTCTTCTAATGGTTCAAGCGGTATGTTTTTTACATGTATATTGCTTAAGTTATACTCGACATTGGTCTGCTTATAATCTTCAAGAACTTGGGGATGCTCCCTCATAATCTCTAAAATTTCATCGTCACTGACCCGTTCTTTTCCGGCTAATTTTTGAACATCTTGCAAGATAAGGTCATATAGACCGACCGTTTTTATTTCTGTTGCCACACGCTGTAAATAGATCAAACTCACTGCCTTAAAGAGGTTTTATTGCACGGCAGCGACCCACATGGTCGCTGCTTTATACTTTTGCCAACTCCGGTTCAGGCTCCAAACCGTAAGAAGCAGTATCGTCTCGTGCCGGTAAAAAGATACCGAGTAACCCTTTAAGCCCTACCGACATAATAATGTTGATCATAAAAAGTACCCACGCCAACAAAATCATCGAACCAAAGAGCGCCGCCAAAATCATATAGGTCTCATACTCGCCACCAAAGTACATATGGCGTCTGAGCATTCCATCGAGTCCTGCCATACCCATAAAGGCACCCATACCAATACCACCTATGAGATGTAACCAAAAATGAGCGTTGGCAAGCTTCTTGCTCCATAATTCGGCATTATTGGTGACTAAGGGCCACAGTACATAGACAACACTATAGAGTGTCATATACAGACCAACAAGAATAGCAATATGTACGTGCGCACCAATAATCCACTGGGTATTGTGCAACACTCTGTTCATTGCCATATCGGCCTGAATAATTCCCGCCGGTACCGCCAAACCAAAGCCGACTAATCCGCCTAAAAGATATTTCAGCTCCATTGTCGGTTTAAGCGGTCGTGCTTTCCATAATGTTACCAGGGTAATAAACAGAGCCAATCCCTGCGTCAGAAGCTCAAATGCCGTTACCATTTCACCTGAGACAAGTTTCATCATCTCCGGTTGCCCCTGATCGGCAAGCAGGTGATGCGACCAGACCATCCATGAAACCAGAAGCTCCAGCATCAACGCAGCTCTAGCAACATTTTCCATAAAAAGTTTTTGCCCTGTTATAATGGTTGCAAGCAGGTACCATGACCCGGCAACATAAATAAGAACCAGACCATCAGCTACTAAATCCAGTCCCCACCAAAACCAGTTTTTGTAAAGCAGGGCATCAATTGCTGCCAGGTCTAGCGGAGAGCCGATGCCATCAGCAATCAGATAAATAAGTACCAATATACCGGCACCAAGAATGACTACGGCATCTAAAAAAGTATCGACCGTACCTCTAAAAATTGCCACCACCGGAAGCGAGAGTGCCGGCTCTTTCGTATATGGTGGACGCCCGGTCAATTTATGAAACAGATTCAACATACCGTCAATACCAAAACCTGAAATTAACAACTCTTTTGTCGTTTTATTTTTGTGGACACCGACTCTTGCAAAGATCGTTGCATAGATGTTGTAGATAAACCCAAAGGTACCAAACATAATCAGTGCAACTCCGAGAATAAAAAAAATCCCTCCAATCGTCTTAAATTGTGACGTATCTGCAGGTAGTGGCCAATACAGTGTATATAGTGGTGCATACTGCCAGATAAAAGCGGCAAGCCATGCCATTGCCGTACCGATAGTAATCAAAAGCCAAACGACATTTGCCAACTTCACGCTATACAGTGGTTTTTTTGTCAAAAATGGCACCAAAAACATAAATGCGGCAAACACCAACTGGTATGTTGAACCAAAAAGCCCCACAATGGGGTGCACGGTCATAATAGAGAAAAAGTGCTCCGGCTCACCGTGTACCGGCGGAATATCCGGTACTACCGACGCAACCCGCATAATCATCCCCTCAATCGAAGCCAAACCATAAAATAGAAAAGAC
>JALUJE010000135.1 GCA_027057185.1 Helicobacteraceae bacterium
TGTGTGTATTGGGTTATATCCGCGGTGAAAAAGTGATGGTTATCGGTGAACAAAAAGGGCGTGGTACCACCAATAAGATTAAGCGTAATTTTGGGATGCCTCATCCTGAGGGGTATCGTAAAGCACTTCGTGCTGCTGAACTTGCCAACAAGTTTAACATCCCGATTTTAATGCTAATTGATACTCCGGGTGCCTATCCCGGTATTGGTGCTGAAGAACGAAATCAGAGTGAAGCCATCGCTAAAAATCTATTGGAGTTTTCCGCTTTAGATACCATTACCATCTCTATTGTGATTGGAGAGGGCGGAAGCGGTGGCGCGCTTGCCATCGGTGTTGCCGATAAACTGGCAATGATGCGATATTCGGTTTTTAGTGTTATTTCTCCGGAGGGGTGCTCAGCCATTTTGTGGAATGATCCTGCCAAAGTGGAAGCAGCAACCAAAGCACTGAAAATTACCAGTAATGATCTTAAAGAGATGGGTTTGATTGATGATATCATCAATGAACCCATTATCGGTGCGCATCGTGATAAAGAGGGTGCAGCAGAAGCAATGGCGGACTACTTTTTAGAACAGCTTGAGGCGTTGCGCCGTATAAAAAAAGAGGACCGTCTGCAGATGCGCTATGAGAAGTTAACTGCCGTGGGTGCCTTTCATGAAGAGAAGATTCAAGAAAGTGATGAGAGCTAAGCGTCGGATTCTTGTAGTATTTCCGGGTCAAATTTTGGACGCTTGAGGCGTGATGCCTCTTTGGAAAAACGGATGAGATCTTCAGCACTTTCAATATTCTCAGGGATGAATTGCAGAGTTTTTTTGAAAAGTTTGGTGGCGGTCATAGCATCAGAAAGTGCCCGATGGTGCGTGGCATCACCGTAGAGATTGAGTTGACGGTTGAGGTAGGCGAGTCCGTAACGGTAGGCACTGATGGTGCGTTCGGCAAGATCAATAGTACACAGACTACGATTCATTAGCGGTTCAAGTCCGACACGTTGCATCATTTCAGAGATAAAACCGTAATCGAATTTGACATCATGTGCGACAAAAACAGCATCGCCTAAAAAGGTACGAAATTCTTGCATAACCTGATCTAGTGTCGGTGCATTGAGTGTATCATCGACTGTAATACCGGTAATATTACTAATGTGTGAGGAAATATGCTCACATCGTACCAAACTTTCATAGC
The DNA here is from genome assembly GCA_027057185.1 of Helicobacteraceae bacterium. Lineage (GTDB taxonomy): Bacteria > Campylobacterota > Campylobacteria > Campylobacterales > Sulfurimonadaceae > QNZR01. The sequence goes on from JALUJE010000135.1 coordinate 1,183, forward strand.
TGTCAATAATGCAACGGTTCTTTACTTTAACGGCACCGATCTCTATAATCTGGTGTTTATTGGGTCGAGAGCCGTTACTTTCAATATCTACAATACAGAACGTGGCATCATCTACGTCACAAAATGCCGTAGCGTAGTAGTAGCGTCCCTTATGTTCAACAAACTCAAGCCCCTGTGCTTTGAAAATTTCAAAACTTTCATTATAGGGTTCGTCAAGCAAGGCGAGCAAATTACTTTTGGCCACACCACTTTTAGAGAGTGCATAGTCTGTTTTTTGAGAGAAAAAACTCAAGAGTGTGCCTTATCAATAAAATTTCTCACTTTTTGGCGATCTTTTTTTCCTTTAAAAAGCTCAACACCACTGCTGACATCAACGCCGTAAAAGCCATAAGGCTTGAGTGAGGCGACATTGTGCTCATTCAAACCACCGGCTAAGATGATTTTGGAACAGTCGATATGCTCAAACCATTCAATATTGAGCCGTTTACCTGCACCGCCGTAACAGTCACAATAGGCATCAATGAGACGGTATTCATGGCTGTAACGTAGCACATCCTCTTTTGTCTTTGCGCGAATAACCCGTAAATAGGGTACTTCCAAGGCGTTGAAGAGTGCATCATCCGCTTCAAAATGGATTTGGGCGAGGGTCATCTTTGCCTGCTTGCAAGTACTGTTAATGGTTGCCGCATCGGTATTGACAAAGAGGGCAACTTTTTCGACAAATGGGGGCAATTCCTGAACAATGGCGCTGGCAGCTTCAATACTGATATAGCGAGGAGAAGATTCGTAAAAAACAAATCCCAAGGCGTGAGCACCGGCATCAATGGCATTGAGGGCATCGTCTATATTGGTAATACCGCAAATTTTGGTTCTCATACGCGCAACGTGTCAATGGCATGTTGTATGTTAGTATGGTTAAAAAGATAGCTTCCTGAGACACAGATATCCACCCCGGCATCACGCAACATGATAATATTATTTTCATTGACGCCACCATCAATCTCAATCAGGCAGTCGGGGTTGATGGCATCACGAAGGATTTTAAGGCGTTTGATTTTCTCAACGGCATTGGGAATAAAATGTTGTCCGCCAAAACCGGGATTGACACTCATAACCAAGACCATATCAAGATCTTCTAGCAGGTATTCCAGGGTCTCTGGACGGGTGTGGGGATTGAGTACAATGGCCGGACGAATTCCCAAAGAGCGTATTTTTTGAATGAGTCGGTGTGGGTGCTTCTCCTCTTCAAGATGAAATGAGATAAACTCCGGTTTCAGCGGTGCGAAAAGTTCAACAAAAAAGGTGTTGTTTTCAACCATGAGGTGAATATCAAGTGGTTTTGTGGCGGCAGCGGCAATAGCAGAGACAACTACGGGACCAATGGTCAAGTTGGGTACAAAGTGACCGTCCATGACATCTACATGAACCAGATCACAGCCGGCGTCACAAATACGTTGAACATCACGCTCCAAATTTCCAAAATCTGCAGAGAGTACGCTGGGTGCTACTAACATTTGATGGGCCTTGATTTTTTTTGATATTTTATCTAAAAATAGAATGTTATCGGGTTAAAAAAAAGATAAAGTTTTCTCCGTCAAAATTGAGATCCACTTGAACGCCTTTTTTTCCTTCGACAACTTGCAAGAGGGCATCAATGGAGGTATAGGTACGAGGCAGTGTAATATTGACATTAATCTGTTGTTCCAGAAGTAGCGCTTTGACCCGACCGCCAATAATATTGACGAACTCGGCCAAAGCATCCAAAATTTCCTCTTCGGAATCTGTGGCTTCACCTAAAAGCAGTTCACAGGTTTTTTTGGCAATACTGTGTGGAAAAGATAGGGCCACCATTCCGTCGATATCTCCGTTGCTGTCGCGTGGATAATCGATCAGCGCGACGTGGTCATAGACGGTTACGGGGTGTGTCGCTTCGGGGATTGCTTCACCGCGATTTCGCTTCTCAAAAAAATCGAGCAGCGCATACACCAGCGATTCGGTTTGAAAAAAGAGGTCGCTGCGAAGCACGCCCTGCGGAATCGGTCCCACTTCGATCGCAAAACCGTGCGGGGCGATCGAATCGACAAAGGCATCCTCTTCATCGCCTTTCCAGCGATAGACCCGAAGTTTCGGTTCATGCGCACAAAGATAGCGCACCGCTTCCCAGGTCAGGTCGCTTTCGTTACTGACCACCAGTGAAAG
>JALUJE010000136.1 GCA_027057185.1 Helicobacteraceae bacterium
AACATCAGCGCCTCGATGGAGAGAGCAATAATAATAGAACCCAAGAACCGCACCATCGTATGGTGAATATCCCGGTCCTTGTTATCACGATGATTTCCCATAACCTCTTCTTCAAAGAGGGTTTTACACAGATCTAAAATTGCCAACGAGAGCGTCAGTAAAATCGTTGCCTCAAAAATACCTTTAATCTCAATTTTATGAATATCAACACCAAATGCCATAAATTCCTGAATACCTTTGAGAAAAAGCAATAGTGCCACTAATGCCAATGCTGCCACAAAACCACCGTAAGCATATTTGAACATTTTACCAAAAATGGCTTCACGTGCCATGGGATGCGCGATTTTCAAGACCGCATCCAACGGCATATCCAAACAGGCAACATAAATAATATTACCCTTTTCATCAAAAATCGGTTGTGAGGCCGTAACAGTAAGTTCTTCGGTGATAAGTGAAGGATACGGATCGGTAATCGTACAGCGCTTCTCTTTAATAGCCCGGTAATAATAGGCCCGATTCGAGCGGATCAGTCCGGCATCTTCCTCTTTACGCTCTTTACCCGGTAAAAACGTGGGGCTTATTTGTACCCCTTTTTCATCTAAAAGATATACCCCTTCACAATCTTGTAAATCCCCTTTTATTTTACGCAGACGACCAATAACGGTTTCGGCTGTAATAGCCGGGGTCCGATTGGGCAGGTTTTTAGAAAAGAGATAACAAAAATAGGCTCGGGCTTTGGTACGTACTTCGGAAAACTGTTGTATATCCAGGGCTACCATCTCTTACTCCTTAAATGATTAACGCGATTATAACGCATTATATTGCTGTTCTAATTGTCTATAGAGCTCTTTAGGTGTCAACTCCCCCTGCTCTTCCCAGATGAGTTTCATTACCAGATTATCTTCTTTGTCATGCCACACTTTTGTATACGTTCCCACTTTATAGCCGTGGTCTTGACGGAATTGGTTAAGTACATTTTTACCAATATAAAGTCGATAGAGCGATGCCAAATCTAGGTTGCTCATGTAACACAGCTGTAAAAAATGCTCTATTAGCTCACTTACATCAAAATGATCGGGTGCCAATACATTATACATGATGCGTTCAACCTGTGTCATAATCTGCTCAGGTGCTGCAAAAACCGTCTCTTGTTTCAGTGTGTCGTATGCATCGAGTTCAGAAATATATAGTGCCAGTTCTTCGGCACTTCCCTTAAACTCCCTGGCATATTCTTGCAGTGCCAATGAGATGACAAAGTGCCATACGTCTACCACTTCTATCTGCAGATTCTCCCAATCGGGCTCATCATGAATGCTCTTCCAATGCTTCCATGAAAATGAGTCGATCATCTCGGCACATTCCATATAAATACACCGTTTCCAATTAATGACTTTACCGTTTTGAGTCACACCTTCTTCCCAGTTCTCCCCATTGGTCGCATCATTAAGCTGTTGTTGCAACTGAATCATTTGTAGTGCTCTATCCATCACACTCTCCTAACAGTTTTTTAAGTTTTTCTATCATCTCTTTGGCCGTATAATTCCGTTGAATAACACTGTCAATACCATATTTTTCAAAGACACCGGCGTCATAGTTACTCACCATCATCACCTTGGGTCTAATCGGACTTTGCTCGCGATACTGCTCTATAAAATCAATGCCGCTGGTCTGCTGCAGCGTATCACTGAGAATGAAAAGATTGGCACGATTGGCAAGTGCCCATGCAAGGGCACTGCTTTCATCAATAAACGTTTTGATAAACATATTCAGACCCGCTCTGGTACAGATGCGCTTGAGCTCCAAAACAGTGTCAATATCATCGAGTAAAATGACGGTAGTATACTTGTCAACCTTTTTTAAATACTCATACAGTTTAAAAAGCGATCGCTGTTCCTCAGAGAGCTTTTCCTTGTCTAAAGAGCTCAAATAGTATTTTAAATAGGTTTTAGAGCTAAATTCTCCGTCAATTTGCGCCTCGGAAAAAAATCGTTTAATGACACGGGAAAGCTTGGCTTTTTCCCATAAAACAATATCAAAAATAAAGGCCTGAGCATCCAGTGTCTGCAATAGCAATTTTTCGTATTTCTCTCCCAACGATTGAAAACTTTCTATGAAATTCTCTTTATGAACTGAGCGGAACTCATTCATCGTCTCCTGATCCTCATGCAGACGCTCGCTCAACGTGGCACACATATGTACCACATCGACATAAGTACCTTTCAAAACACGATATTCCTCTTCAGCATGTTCCAAAGCATCTCCGGCAAGCACATGCATCTCTTCAGATTTCACAGCCAGACGCTGTTCAAGATACTGTTCTTTTTGCTGAAGTTCATGCAAAAATCTGCTCACCTCCTCTGAGTGTTTTTCCATGGACACATAGTTATCTTGTTGCTGTAAAAATACGGTTTCAAACGCACTGTGAGGTAGATTGTTTTTTGCTTTAAAATCATCATACACGGCACTCATCTGCAACAGATCGTCCCTAATTTTTGTAATCTGCGGTGTCACAAAGTTCATATCCATCTCAGAAAGATTGTTATATGTCGTCAAAATGAACCGACGCATTAACAAAAAATCGAGCCGACCCGAGCTATTATTGTATTTGAGGTTCTTGGCAATATAACGCTCAATATTACTAAAATAGGTTTCAATACATTTTTGAGCATTCCGATGTAGCTCAATCCCTTGGGGACGCTCATCGTAGTGCTGCATTAACGTATCGAAACGTTTTCGGTACGCCGTATCTCTTTGCGGCGGTATCTCTTTGTGGCTTGCAGGCATCTGCGGTTCATGAGATACCGCACGCACTGATGAAGCGACCTCTTTGGCAATGTCAAATGTTACCTCAAGTCCTACTGAAGGCATCCGGTCGTAATCATCCCAATCCATAACCTGAAAAGGAAACTTCCCTTTACCCGGTGTCATAATCATGCCGTTGCCGTCATTCACATTATAAAAAACTATTTTACCGCTCGCTTTCATTATGTGATTGTACTGTATAATTGCTTATGCAAAGACTTAACTGTAAGCAATGCCGTCACTATTTTGTAACATGGCAGAGCCATCAACCTCACGGATGCAAGGCATATGGCTTTACATCTCTTCAAATTCCCTCAATAGTGGTCAAGCAGAGTAGCGGTATACCCTGCTCCTTGTTTACGCTAAAAGTTCACGCTTCCAAATAAGTTTTTTTCCAAACCCAAGGCGGTTGTCCGTAAATTTTATAGTATCCACCGTGATGCACCACAGAGGAGGTCGATTTATTTTGGCGTAGGGAAGTGTTTTAAAATACTCTGATGTGAGTATGGATGACTACAATTCTGCACTAGTGCAGTGACACTGTCCTTTATGCGGAGTTCGGACATCATCTGTTT
>JALUJE010000137.1 GCA_027057185.1 Helicobacteraceae bacterium
TTTTGCTATTGCTTTTTCATTAACTATTGGTTATCATAGTACTAGTAAACATTATATAAGTTTTTTTTATATGGTGTGATTAGGAGTTATTATGAATAAAAAGATAAATATACTTACAGGTTTATTAGTTGTTTGTTCCCCGTTAGTGTACGGTGGTTCAATTGTAGGCAGTCCTCATGATATTGGTGGGGGCGGTAATAATGTCGCAGGAGACAACGGTGAAATCTGTGTCTACTGTCATACTCCTCACGCGGCGAATGTAGCGTTTGATGGAGCACCGTTATGGAACAAGTCGGGAACGGCAGGAAATGACTATATGATGTATGGTGCCACAGCTATAAATACGGCAGGTACGACTATTGCGGGAAATGCTACCGAGGCGACGCCTTCAAGTCCATCATTGGCATGTTTAAGCTGTCATGATGGTATTAGTGCTATTGACTCTATTGTCAATGCCCCGGGTTCTGGTATGGGAAGTCTGGCTGCCGGTACCAAAAATATTGGTGAGCTGGCAACCATGTTTGGCGGTAATATCGGTGGCACCCCGGGTGCCCCGACAGCAGGAACAACAGTTGATCTGGCGAATGATCACCCTGTTTCTATTACCTTTGTTGAAGGAGCGGCGAGCTTGCGACCTAAAACGACACTATTGACAGATACCGGTGATGGTGTGGCATGGATCGGTGCTACGACTATTAATGATCTTCTACGTGCCGGAAGAGTAGAGTGTGGTAGTTGTCATGATCCTCATAATGGTGGGAATACACAGGGGGTATCGACAGAAGTTAATTTCCTTCGTCACAGTAATACCGGAAGTAATCTCTGTATTGGTTGTCATAATAAATAGTTATTTAGAAAATACTTACAAATCAACATAAATAGGGTGGGATTTACCCTGCCCTGTACCTACCTTCATTAAAGTTTTTTTGATATAATAATTGACATTTACTTAAGAAAAAACGAATCGTAATGGGTACGATTAATTTAAAAAATGTTTAGAGGTAAAGGAGTAGTTATATGAAAAAAACGTTTCTTTTTTTATCAATTTTAATGGGATTTTTCTTTACCGCATGTGCGCCTAAAGTTGTCGAAGTAAAACCAAATATTGTTTTTCCATCGTACCCGGATGAACCAAAAATTGTTTATCTGGATACTTATAGGGGCGGTGTTACAGCTGAAGAGGATAAAGGCCTTAGTGGCGTTTTGGATGTCTTCTTGGGAGAAGACAATGGTGATTCGGGAGTATCGAATATTATTAAACCTTATGGTGTTGGTTTACAAGATGGTAAAGTTTATGCTGTCGATACGGGGTCTGACGCGGTATTTGTTATGGACGAGAAGACAAGAGAAGTGGCGTTTCTTGGAAATCGATCCAGAGGAAAGCTCATTGGTCCGGTCGCGGTAGCATTTGACAGTAATGGAACGACTTATGTGAGTGATGCCAAGCAAAAGATCATACAGGGTTATGACAAAAAAGGAAAACTAAAGTATGTGCTTGGAGGGAGATTGGTATTTACCTATCCCACCGGGATCGCTATCAATAAAGAGCTGAATCGTCTGTACGTTGTTGATACCAAACTGCATCAGTTTAAAGCGTTTGATCTAAAAACCAAAGAACTCCTGTTTACGGTAGGCAAGCGTGGAAAAGGTGATGCAGAATTTAATTTTCCTACCAACATTGCCGTTGATCGAAGAAATGGGAATGTGGTTGTAGTCGATACACAAAATTTTCGTGTGCAGATTTTTGATAAAGACGGTAATTTTATTCGTCGTTTTGGAAAAATCGGCGATAAGCCGGGAATGTTTGCAAGACCTAAGGGTGTGGCGATAGATACAGAAGGGCATATTTATGTTAGTGATGCCGCTTTTAACAATGTACAAATTTTTAACGATAAGGGACAGTTGTTACTTTATTTTGGAAGCGCCGGCTATACCCCTGCAACGTTTCGTTTAATTGCCGGAATTTATATTGACGAGCATGATAAAATTGTTATTGCTGACGGATTTTCGGGCCGAGTGCAAACTTTTCAATATTTAAGTGAACAGTGGAAAGCGGCACACCCGAAAGCGTATGAAAAACTTAAAGAATTTAAGCCTGAAATGTAGATAATTATAAAGGAATCAAGTGAAAGTAGTTTTTTATATTATGGTATTGCAATATTTTTTAATGGGGCAAGCTACAGTGTTACCAGAATCGACAGTAGCCATTGTAAATGGTATGGCAATTTCTGATGATGAACTCAATAAAGAGGTAGGCAAAGCGTTGCCTCAAACGTATTACCATGCGACGTTAAATGATGAAAAGCTGGCAAAACTCAAAGAAAAAGCATTGCAATCACTGATTGAAAAAACACTCTTGTACCAATATGCACGCTCGCAAAAAATTAATGTCAGTGAGAATGAAATTGATGATGTTATGAAAACGCTTGCGAAAGCCTATGGGTCGAAAAAAGTTCTTGAAAAAGCATTTCGGCAGTTGGGTTTTACATCGAAAACATTTCGAAAAGCCATTGAAAGAGATGAAGTACTGAAAAAACTTTACAAAAAAGAGGTAGAGGTCAACATTAGCGATGATGAACTAAAGGCTTACTATGACAAAAATAGGTATAAATTCAAAGAGCCTGAAAAAATCAGGGTACGCCTGATTCATGTGAGAAATGATCCCACAGATCCAAAAGGGAAGCAGAAGGCAAAAGCAATGATAGATGAGGCATATAAAAAGCTGAAAGAGGGGATGGATTTTGCTGACGTTGCTGCGCAGTATTCTACTGCAATGAGCCGTATTAAGGGTGGTGATATGGGGTACCTTCATAGAGGCCGACTAGATGCGGCAGTGGAAGACAAAGCCTTTGCTATGGATGTGAACAGTACCAGTGATATCATCGAGGATACCATAGGATATTTTATTGTAAAGGTAGAAGATAAGCTGAAGCCAAAACAGTTTTCTTTCGATAGTATTAAAAAAGGCTTACGGAGCGATTTGAAAAAGCGATATGAACAAGAACGCAAGGAAGCATTGCTTAAAAAGCTATTCTCAACTGCGGTGATTGTAAAATAGTGTGGTATTTATGAAAATTATAATCAATAATCTGATCGTCTTATTGTTTTTTTGCAGTGCATCACTGTATGCATACAACTACAAAGACAGAGGAGCCTATGGTAAAATAGAGTTTCGTTATATTGATGATTTTTATGAAACTAATAATACGCGCAACTCTCAAAAAGATTTTATTCAAGAATACCAATTGGGGTATATGGGCAATATCTATAGCCCACGTCTATTGGATTATACGGTAGAAGGGGTATTGCGATTTGAAAATATTGATACGAAGACGGAGGGGACAGACTATACAACGAAAATAGACAGCCAGGATTATAAGGTTAATCTTGCGTTTATCAAGGAAACTAAATACCCGTTCACCATTTATGCACAACGTACCAACAGACCGTTTTCAACAATTTACAGTCAGTCGATTAATCGCTATACTCAAGACATAGAAAAATATGGGGTCATGGGTACTATGAAGTTTGATATGTTTATGTTAAGTTATGGTGCATCAAAAAATAAAGGAGTCTATGAAGGAATTGCAACGTTGCAAGATCGGGATACGACTACCTACCGTATTTCGGCACGCCGTAATCAGGACAATTATAATTTGCAGGTAAGTTATCTGCATCTTAACAGAATCACAGATCAAACGTATGTTAACAGGGGCAGAACACGAACAGATCAGACAGACGATACGGTCGATGTTACTTATGGGTGGAATATTTCCAAAGCGCTTACGTTTAATTCGGGATTACGTTATCTCAAAAGCGACTACTATCGCACAGAATCAACATCGGCAGATGCGAGCTTACGGTGGACTCCCAATACCACTTACAACGGCATGATATCCATGTCGGCAAGTCGTTCAGATCAACTCATAAATTCCTTTGATACCGGAGATTCTCAGGTGTATGGCAATCAGGTAGATATGCTAAATGTTAACCAGGTATTTAATTATAATGTTACTCCAGAATTGATACTAACGGAGAGTATGTCTTATTATAATTACAGTGCGGATGCAGCAAAGGGAGTTAACCGCAATCTCAGATTGGGAGCAAACTATAGAAAACAACTTTTTGAAGATACCCGTATACAGCTTTCATCGAGTATTGATATACGTTCAAGTAAAAATAATGCAAGACTTACAGAATATAGTAGTTATCAATCGCTGGATAAAGAGAGTTATATTGTCAACCTGGGTGCAAGAGTCAATCAAAATCTTCCTTCCATTCGCTCGACACTTAATGCTGGTGTGACTTACTATTCGATGCAGACATCACTGGATGAGACTCGAGACCGATATAGCCTTAATAGCGCATTGTTTACACAGCTTTTTGGGGCATTTACCAATAGAATAGAGGTAAGCTATATGGAGGATGACAGTCTCTCTTTTCTTGGCAATAATGAGAATCTGTATGCACGCTCCATAACACGATTGGATGTAGGTGAATATATTGATTATATGACACGCTTGGGGGTTCGGGGTCGTTTGTCTCTTAAGGTAGGAGTACGGTACTCCGAAATAGATAATGACGGATTGGTTGTGTCACGTACTGTACCCCGTGCCGATATGAATATGAACTATCGTTTATGGCAGCGGCTAATATTTTCAGCAGGTGCCCATGTGGACAAAGATTTAACGTATAATTATATTAACTATTCTGCTAATGCCAATATCAGTTATAAAATTAGAAAAATTTCTTTCTCAATGGGTTATCAGTATTATAAAACAAAAGTAACAGATGTTGTCGATGAGTTGGACGGTATTGATACATTGGTACTGATACCGGAGCGGGATCGCTCTCGCTTTGAGATGAAATTAAGTCGGAGATTTTAATGAATAAATTCATATGGCTCAGCTTATTGCTGATGGTGACGGAGAGTTTTGGAATAAAACAGGAGTCTAAGCTGGTTTGGCCGGCGCCCCCGGATCCGGCACGAATAGCGTATGTGGCTTCGGTTAATAATGCGAAAGATTTTGGAATAGAAAAGGGATTTTTCTCAAAAATATTTGATTTCGTATTTGGTGATAAGCAGGCAATATTGAACAGCCCCTTTGGAATACATGCCGATAAGAACAGCGTGTACGTTACCGATATCTTTGCTAAAGCAGTTTATATTTTTGATAAAGAAGAAGATAAGATCGTTACAATCAAAGGATCCGATAAAGAATCGTTTCTTTATCCGGTGGATGTTGTCACTGATAGTAAAAGCAATATTTATGTTTCAGACTCCGTGCGTGCGAAAATCTATGTTTTTGATAGTGACGGAGATTTCAAATATACTATTGTACCCAAAGCTCTGCAACGCCCTGTCGGCATTGCAATAAGTCCTGATGGTCAATGGCTCTATATTGTTGATGCCATGAGTAGTCAAATACATGTAACCAGCTTAAAAGGCAATTACGTACACTCAATAGGAACGCATGGCAAAGGGAAGGGTGAATTTAATCGCCCGACATTTATTGATATAGGAAAGGATGGTAAACTGTACGTGAGTGACTCCATGAATCATCGTGTGCAGATTCTCGATAAAAACGGGAAATATGTCCATGCTTTCGGTGAACTGAGTGATAATATCGGAGGTTTTGGAAGTCCGCGCGGTATTGCACTCGATAGTGATGAAAATATCTATGTAAATGATACCTTGTACAATACCATTCAGATTTTTAATTCAAAGGGAGAGTTGTTAATGCGCTTTGGTTCCTACGGGAGTACTAGAGGTGAATTTGCATTGCCTATAGATATTTCAATTTCGGCCGATAGTACTATATATATTACCGATACTAACAATAAGCGCTTTCAAATATTTAAACGATTGGAGGCGCCTACACAATAGGAGCCTTTGATGAGATTTGCCGCGTTATCTCTTTTTATCATGACAATATTAGCTCTGTCTGGACTCAATGCCAGCATTATTAATACCAAGCATAACCTGTCTGTCAGTAATACTGTTGGCAGCATTAAAGCACAAATGGAGACGGAGGTCTGTGTCTTTTGTCATATTCCCCATCAGGCACGACCTGAGGGCAAACCTCTGTGGAATCGCAGCATGCCGACATCAAATTATGTTATGTATGACAGCGACTATTTACGTCGTATCGGTTACCCTGATGCTGCTTCAGATTTAGGAACACTCAATGATACTCCCGGTGCATTATCGCGACAATGCTTGAGCTGCCATGACGGTACGGTTGCTGTAGGTGCCGTATATAAGGTGAGGCGTCAGGTAATGAATGGCTCGACCATAGCCATGAATGGCGTTAGTGGATCGGGCACTATACCAACCGCATCCGCTGCATTTTTAGGTACGGACTTAACGCATCAGCATCCCATAGGCTTTGAATATGATCCGAACATCAGCATTAACTTTGGATCTGGTACACGAACATCGGAGTTAAAAGATCCTCCAGATGCCCCCATAAAACTTTTTACTTATGGGGGTAAAAAATATATAGAGTGCTCTTCATGTCATGATCCCCATAAAGATAACAAAGCATTTTTACGAGTAGATAATGGTGCAAACCATGGACAAAATGTTAAAAATACATGTCTTTCATGTCATGATAAAAGCGGGGGTGCCCCTTGGCCTACTACGCATGAAACCATTGGAATGCCATATACAGATCCACAAGTGATTAGTCGCTATGGAACAGCGTCTCCGGCAGATCTTTTTTGTGTGAATTGCCATACGCCACACAATGGAGAAGGCGACTATTTATTGCGAAAAGTAGAACAACAAACCTGTTTTCAGGGTGCTGGATCTTCAGCGAGTCTGACATCATGTCACGGTACCGGGGGCTCAGGTGTTGATATAGAATCGGTTCTTGCAAAGAGCTATGCTCATCCTGTGAGCACGAGTGATGGCACCCATACTAATGTTGATGTATTGTATGGGTACGATTCGAGTGGCAGTGAAACGACCGATACGGTGGGAAAAGGCGGAGTATCATGGGGAAGTAATAAACATGCCGAATGTATGGATTGCCATAATCCGCATCGAACCGGCAGCAACATTCATGTGCCAGATACTCAGTGGTATCCAAATAATCCGACCAATGCAGTTTCTGAAGTTTTACGAAATGTTACCGGAGTAGAGCCAAATTGGCCATCGGCATGGACGCAGCCAACAACATTTACGACATTGGAGTCTTCCACTAAAGAATATCAAATCTGCTTTAAGTGTCATTCCTATTGGGGACTTGGTGTGGCAACGGATGGGGTGACGAATTACCCCTCAATGTCCGATCCTGTCAATACCCCCTACACCGATGTGGCCTGGGAAATGAATATCAATAATAAATCAGGACACCCTGTTGTCATTAATGCATTAAGTCGAACGGGATCCTATGCCCCCAAGCAGCTCGATGCCCGACAACTAACAGCGCCTTGGAGTAATACGCCAGGAGCAACGACCATGTACTGTTCAGACTGTCATGGTTCTGATGCGGAAATGACCGGGGATCCTAAAGGACCTCACGGTTCCAATTTAAAATTTATGTTAAAGGGTGAAAACAACTATTGGCCTACCAAGCCTGATGGTGTTACCCTTTATGATACTTACGATATTGGTACCGGCGGGGATGCCGGTCTGTTTTGTAAGAACTGTCACGACTTGAATGAACCCCATAAAAATCAGTGGGCATCGTGGATGCGAAATAGAAATTTTTCTTGTGTGACATGTCATGTGGCTGTTCCTCACGGTTCTCCTGTTTCACGATTAATAGGTTACAGTAATTTTCCTGCTCCTTATAACTATAAAGGAAGCAGTTTGCGCGTGACGGGTTTTGTTAAGAATGGTTTGAGTAATATTAATAGAGGCGATGTTTCCGGTAGTGGTTGTGGTGGCGGTATGTGCCATGGATTTAGTTCTTCGGGTAGTTTTGACAGTAATCCGTTTCCATAAAACCGTGCCATATTTATCTCGTATTAACTGTTGTGTGGTAACTCTTTGGTACACTTTTGCCATGTCGAGAAAGAGGGTGCACACAGACAAAAACGCCTCTCTTTTGAAGTGCATCGTAAGGAGTGTATGGGATGATTAAGAGCATTATGGGGATCTGCCTTATATCAATGATGTTGATGGCCTCCGTGCCCATTAGTGACGACAAAAAAATCAAACATACACTGCTAAAATACAATTACGGCATCATTAAAATGGGTCGTAGCGGTGAGACAGATTTTTTCAAAGCGTTTGTTAAAGAAGATGTTGCTATGAAACTGCAGGTATGGTATGAGTCGTGGAAATTCAGTAACTTAACCATGCTGGCAGAGATTAACGATTTACGGTTTAGCCCTATTAAGTACAATGATGCCAATGCTACGATAACAACATTGGAGAACTGGACGTTTTCTTATGTGGATTTGACGACGAAGAAATTGGCACATGATCCAGTAAGCATATTTTATAAAATGCAATATACCCTGCAAAAATGGGGCGAGGACTGGATTATTGTTGCTATAAAACGCTTGGAAGAACAAGAATTAAACACCCCGTCTTCACATACGCCTTCTTTGGAAGGTCAACAGGAACAACCTGATGAAGACTTTGATTTTTCTGAACCGCAAAAAAAAATTAAAACACATTAAGCGTTAATAAGAAAGCGTTTGTTAGGCTTACGCTTATCATATAAAGGAAACTTATGAATACAGTCATAAAGAACGTGTGGTCATTTTTAATTTCAATGAAGTTAATGGTAGTGTTAGTACTACTGTTTGCCATCGCCAGTGGTGTGGCAACATTCATTGAAAATGATCATGGAGTCAATACTTCATGGGCATTGGTTTATAGCAGTCGTTGGTTCGAAGCCATTCAAGTGCTTCTGGGTATTAGTATTATCGGTAATATATTCCGATATAAAATGTATCAGAAAAAAAAGATTCCAGTATTTATTTTTCATGTTGCTTTTTTATTTATTTTAGTGGGCTCGGGTATAACACGCTACTTTGGTTATGAAGGTGTGATGCATATTCGTGAAGGTGCCATGCAAAATGAGATGATCTCTTCAGATGCGTATGTACAGGTAACGGCAAAAAAAGATACGAAAGAGTACCATCTTGAAGAGATTGTCTATATTTCAGAGTTGGGCGGCAAAAAATTTCATTACAGCATGGATATAGACGGCAAAGCGCTAGAGGTGAGCTATAAAGATTTTATCGGTAAGGCGGTGAAAACGGCCGTTAATGATGCCAAGGGGGCACCTTTGGTCTCTTTTGTTATTTCAACACCGCAAGGTCCTGATAGCTATTTCTTGAAGAAAGGACAATTTGTAGATGCCGGACCGCTTATGGTGTATTTTGATAAAACGCCGATAAATAGAACGCCTTACATTCGTTTTATTCACAAAAATAATAAGATCTCTTTTGTTTCAAACGTGCCTATTCAGTGGATGCGTATGGCAGATCGTAAACAGAAGGTTTTTCAAGCCAATACAGAGTATCCACTTGAAGGAAGCTCTTTGTATAACATCAACGGTGTGCAGCTGGTAGTAAAGTCGGTGCTGGAAAAAGGTCGTGTCAAAGTTGTTGACGAGGCTGAGTATCAGGCTGCAGGGAATATGAAGATGAATACCGAGCCACTTTCGGCACTTATTGTTGATGTTGAATATGACGGCGAGCATCGTGAAGTTGCACTCATGGGTAAAGGAAAACGTTATAAAGGATTTGCAGAGACATTTACAATGGGAGATATAGACCTCTCCATAGAGTGGGGCGCTAAAATGTTGCAACTGCCATTTTCTCTATGGTTGCGTGACTTTGTTCTTGTCAAGTATCCGGGTTCCATGAGTCCCTCTTCTTATGAGAGTCATGTGACACTGATTGACGAGGCAAACGGTGTGCGCGAACCTCGTAAAATTTATATGAATAACATACTTGACTATGGAGGATTTCTCTTTTTCCAATCTTCTTATGACAAGGATGAACAGGGTACGATTCTTTCTGTCAATCATGACCCTGGGAAGTGGCCAACTTATATTGGTTATATATTGCTAGGTGTGGGATTTTTGCTCACCCTGTTGAGTCCGTATAGTCGTTTTGGAAAGCTGGCACGTACCAAATATGAGGTTAATGCGTCCGTGCCTGTTGTGGTGGCACTGTTGATGGCATTGAGTTTTGGACAACCGCTTTTCGCCAAGGATTCTGAGGCATTAATTAAAGAAGTCTCGAAAATTGATAAAGATCATGCCAATTATTATGGTACCTTATTGGTGCAGGCACGGGATGGACGTACCAAACCTCTTGATACGGCGACAACAAATCTGCTCAATAAAATAGCGGGAACCAGCAGTATGTTCGGACTGAATCATAACCAGATTATTTTGGGAATGGCCTCGCGACCGGATACATGGAAAGAACTTGAGATGATTA
>JALUJE010000138.1 GCA_027057185.1 Helicobacteraceae bacterium
TGATAAAATCGCTTCAAATTAGACACTAAGGCACTAAAAATGAATAATTTTAGTCATGATGAGATGATGGTTCACGTACCGCTGTGTACGCATAAAATCCCAAAAAAGGTATTGGTGGTCAGCGATGCTTTTGAAGGGCTGATGCGTGAACTGGAACGGTATACTACGATTGATGTCAAAGCCGTGCAGGCAATCGTTGCTCTGGATGCGTTACGTTTGGAAGCAGATGCTGTTTATGACATTGTTATTTTTGAAGCAAAGAGTGATGCCGCGATATTGGCACATATCAGCCGAGTTCTTAAAGAGGACGGCCTGGTGAGTTTATGCCATCCCCATTTGGATGATGTGGAGGCCAATAAAGGTCTCATGCAGGTATTAGGGAACTATTTTAAGATCATTATGCCTTATGATGCAGCACAAGAAACACTCCTGCTTGCCTCAAAAGCCTACCATCCTACTGCTGACATTATTTTGCAGCGCAGTGACCTACTTGAAGGGCATCAGTATTACAATTGTGACATGCATATTGCTGCTTTTGCCATGCCCAATTATGTGCGTAAAAGTTATCTTGGAGTGATTCGCAACTAATGGCATATCAGTATGCTATCGCACTTACCGGCGGTATTGCTACGGGGAAAAGTACGGTGGCATCACTGATGCTACTCAATGGTATTCGTGTGATTGATGCCGATACCATAGCCCACAGACTTTTAGACACGCACCACGCCTGGGTGGCAAAAACTTTTGGCGATATCTATGTTGGAAAAGGTGGTGTCAAACGAGATCTTTTGGGAACCATGATCTTTAGTGATCCCGAGAAAAAAGAGCGGTTAGAGCAGTTTTTACATCCAAAAATTCGTGAGGAGATTGAGCGGCAGAGTGTACAGCAAGATCAGTTCAAATTTCCATATCTTATTGATATTCCTCTCTTTTTTGAAAAAAAAGGGTATGATATTAAAGAATCGGTTGTGGTGTATACTCCCAAAGAGATTCAGCTGGAGCGCTTCATGAAGCGTAATGGCTTCTCAAGAGCGGAGTCGCTGCAGCGTATGGCATCACAAATGGATATTGAAACCAAGCGCACCCTTGCTACTTATGTTATTGACAATAGTAAAGATCTCAGGCATCTGCAGCGAGAATGTGAAGATTTTGTAGCCATAATTAAAATGAAATACGGTAACTAGGAGCGCAAGAAGATGATGATAGCCAAATATAGTGCAAGCGGCAATGATTTTGTGATATGTCATAGTTTTCTCAGACAAGATCGTTCGGCGTTGGCACGGACTCTTTGTGACCGCCAAAACGGTATTGGTGCAGATGGGCTCATTGTATTGTTGCCGCATGAAACATGTGATTGTGCGTGGGAATTTTATAATAGTGACGGCTCGAGTGCACAGATGTGCGGTAACGGTTCACGTGCTGCTGCGCATTATGCCTGCTACAATGATCTGGCACCTGCTACAATGACCCTGATGACTGAAGCCGGCGTGATACGTGCTGAGGTGCAGGAAAATATGGTCAGTAGTGACTTGACGCCACCCCATATTGATGAGCGGGAAATACATGTAAATGGGAAAATGTGGTGGCTTATTGATACCGGAGTACCACATTTAGTGACATTTGATGCCCCTATAGAGCATTTTGATCTGAAAGAAGCACGACAACTTCGAGAACGTTACAATGCCAACGTGAATATTGCAGTAGTGCTGCCAGATGGCAATTTACGGGTGCGCACCTATGAACGCGGTGTGGAAAATGAAACACTGGCATGTGGTACCGGAATGGCAGCGGTGTTTTACCGCGCATTGATGGAAGCACGTATTTCAGGAGACTGCAAAGTATTTCCTCAGAGTGGTGAAACCCTCTATTTGGGGATGCACGGGCAGAACATCACCTTTAAGGGAGTGGTAAAAGCCTGCTTTGAAGTCAGTTGGAATGATCGCCTCCAATAGAGTCTTACTGCAGTGCTTCGTGTTGTGTTTTCTTCTCGTGCTCAATGCGGCGAGTGTTGATAGAGCGTACCAGAAGATTACGGACATTAAGAAAAAAAAGCGTGCTTTTGTGGCAATGATGCTTCCAAAAATTCATCAGGAAAATTACAAAATTCTCAAAGAACGTCACTTTATACAACAATTTTTCAAGAAACAGCTCTTTTTAAACAGCTCCCGCTCCCGCCATGATATTCAAAGACTTCGTGATTTGGCACGTAAATATCGTATTGCAGATTTATATGATGAGATGCTTTTTTTAAAACGGATTAACCAGATTCCTGTCTCGCTGGTTTTGGCGCAAGGGGCGTTGGAGTCGGCATGGGGGCAGAGCCGTTTTGCTCGGATTGCCAATAATATTTTTGGGCAGTGGACCTACGAAGAAGATGGGGTTGTGCCGCTACACAGGGCGAAAAATAAACGACATAAAATAAAACGATTTCAGAGCATTAATCATGCTATTGCTGCATATATGTTAAATCTTAACCGTAATAATGCATATAAAATATTTCGAAACATACGGGAACAACGAACGTATGAGGGAAAACTTTTTAGTGGTTTGGAGGCTGCAGATACCATGCAGAACTATTCGGCAGTCGGTAAAGAATATAATGAAATTTTAAAAAAAATGATACGTAAGAACCACTTTGAAGCGTTCGATAACAAAGTGGCACCACGCGAGTTGTGACGCTCTAAAATCCTGCCGCTTCAATATTTTTTGCCTGAGTGTCGGCAATAAGAGGATCAATAATCTCATCAAGCAACCCTCCGGTCATAATTTCATTAAGACGGTAGAGTGTCAGCGTAATGCGATGGTCGGAAATACGGTTCTGCGGATAGTTGTAGGTACGAATACGACCGCTTCGATCACCTGTGCCGACTTGATCTTTTCGTGCGGCACCCTCTTTTTCCATCGCTTCTTGCATCTGTAAATCATAAAGACGAGCTTTGAGAACCTTCATGGCTTTGTCTCTATTTTTGTGTTGAGATTTCTGGTCTTGGTTGGTTACGACAATGCCTGTAGGCAGGTGCGTAATGCGCACGGCAGAATCAGTGGTATTGACCGATTGCCCGCCACAGCCTGATGAACGCATCACATCAATTTTAAGATCATTGGTGTCAATATCCACTTCGACATCATCCACTTCTGCCATAATGGCAACGGTAATGGCAGAAGTATGTACGCGTCCTTGGGATTCGGTTGCGGGGACGCGTTGTACCCGATGGGTACCGCCTTCATATTTCATACGACTGTAGACATTCTCGCCTTTAATGAGAGCAATAATCTCTTTGTAACCGCCGGAATCAGAGGGGCTTGAGCTCATCAATTCGACACTCCAGCCTTTGACATCGGCATAGCGCAGGTAGGCATTAAAAAGATCTCCAACAAAGATAGCAGCTTCGTCTCCACCGGTACCGGCGCGCATCTCAATAATGGTATTGCGGTCATCATTGGGATCACGTGGCATCAGCAGTACTTTTATCTCTTCTTCTAAAAGTGGTACCTGGAGTTCAAGCTCTTTGAGTTCTTCTTTAGCGAGTTCACCCAGTTCCGGGTCGCCGAGCATCTCTTTATTGTCGCTAATATCCTGAAGCACCTGTTGGTAGGTTTTGGCCTTATCAACAATTTCTTGAAGGGCGGATTGTTCTTTGGAGAGTTCGGTCATCTTCTTGATGTCAGAGGCAATGTCGGGAGCACTGAGCAAGTCGCTCAGTTCATTATAACGAGTGATAAACGGGGTGAGTTTTTCAGCTAGCATGGAAGCTCTAAAAAACCACTAGATAGCGTTAACAGCTTGGTGTAAACGGCTAATTTTTCGTGAAGCAGTCTCTTTTTTGAGAATACCTTTGCTGACAAATTTGTGAATTTGTTGGTTGGCAACTTTAAGGGCTGCAGCAGCTTCTTCTTTGTTTCCATCATCAATAGCGCCACGAACGGCTTTAACGATGTTTTTCAAACGAGTACGATAATATCGGTTACGCTCAGTACGTTTTTCAGTCTGGCGGATACGTTTTAATGCTGACTTATGGTTTGCCATAGCATTTATCCTTATCAAATTTTTTTTAGGGTAGAATACTACCTTAAATAATCTTAAATTTAAGTTATGTTTAAACGATATATCCGAAAATAGGCGATGTAGGGAGTAGAAATGAAGTTATTTGGAACCGACGGTGTTCGTGGAGAGGCAGGGACATTTTTACATGCCGAACGTGCAATGCGGGTCGCTATGGCAGCAGGAATTTATTTTAAAAAAGATGCCAGCACTAAAAAGATTTTGGTTGGTAAAGACACTCGGCGTAGTGGTTATATGATTGAAACGGCAATTGTGAGTGGTTTGACGGCGGTAGGATACGATGTCATTCAAATTGGCCCCATGCCCACTCCGGCAATTGCATTTTTAACAGAAAATATGCGCTGTGATGCGGGTATTATGATTAGTGCCTCGCATAACTCGTTTGAAGATAACGGCATTAAATTTTTTGATGCACATGGCAATAAACTGCCTCATGACGTTGAAGTTGAGATTGAAAAAATTTTTAATAGTAAAAAAGGGCTGATTAAAGAAGCACATGCAGTGGGCAAAGAGATTGGCTCTGCCAAACGTATTGATGATGTGATTGGTCGCTACATTGTACAGTTGAAAAACTCTTTTCCCAAAGATATCAGTCTGTATGGATTGCGTATTGTTTTAGATGCGGCCAACGGTGCCGGGTACATTGTGGGTCCTACGGTATTAGAAGAGTTGGGCGCAGAAGTGATTGTATTGCATAATCATCCCAACGGACACAATATTAATCAAAACTGTGGGGCACTTCATACCAAAGATGTTAGCGATGCGGTACTGAAATATCGGGCCGATCTGGGCATAGCATTGGACGGTGACGCCGACCGTTTGGTAGTGGTCGATGAAAAGGGTGATGTGGTTGATGGCGATCATCTCATCGGTGCGCTGG
Source organism: Helicobacteraceae bacterium (assembly GCA_027057185.1). Lineage (GTDB taxonomy): Bacteria > Campylobacterota > Campylobacteria > Campylobacterales > Sulfurimonadaceae > QNZR01. The sequence goes on from JALUJE010000138.1 coordinate 4,944, forward strand.
CGTGTTACTTTCAAGAACGCGGTATGCTTAAAGGCGATGGGGTTGTCACAACCGTCATGAGCAATCAAGGACTAGAAGATATGCTTGCCAAACACAACCTAGCACTTTACCGTTCTGATGTGGGTGACAAAAATGTACTGGATGTCATGCACAAAGAGGGCATCAACTTTGGTGGTGAGCAGAGTGGCCATGTGATTATTCATGATTATGCTAAAACGGGTGATGGGCTTATGAGCGCACTACAAACATTGGCGTTGGTAATTAACAGTGGAAAAAAAGCGAGTCAGGTATTGCGCCCGTTTACGCTGTATCCACAACAACTGCTTAATCTCAAAGTTTCAGAGAAAAAACCACTCGATAAGATCAAAGGACTTCAAGAGAAACTGTCCGAAATTGAAGCACTCCGTATTCGTCATCTTATCCGCTACTCCGGTACGGAAAATCTGTTACGTATTCTTCTTGAGGGTCAAGATGCCAAAGTGGTCAATGCGCAACTTAAAGAGTTGAGTATGTTATTGAAGAAAGCCCTCAATGGCTAAAAATATTCTAGCACTGTTGCTGGCACTGGTCGGCATTGTGCTGATTGACCAGAATCTTAAAACGCTCTTTTTGGAGGGGTATCGCTATTACGGTGAGATTATTGATCTGATTCTTGTCTACAATAAAGGGGTGGCCTTTTCGATGCTCTCCTTTTTAGACGGATGGCTGAAATGGCTTCAGTTGGCAGTGATGGCAGGGGTCTTGGTCTATGTCATACGTCTTAATAAACGCTGTTATATGATTCCGGTTGGAATGTTGTTGGGTGCGGGTTTATCTAATGTTTATGATCGGTTTATACACGGAGGAGTGGTAGATTATGTTTATTGGCACTATAAGTTTGATTTTGCCGTTTTTAACTTTGCTGATGTCATGATCAATGTGTCGGTAGCAATACTGCTATTGCTTCATTGGAAACCGCAATGGTGCTCACAACTGGACTCGAACCAGTGACTCTTACCTTGTCGAGGTAATACTCTACCAACTGAGTTATGCGAGCTTTGGAGTGTGTCGTTATGACTGTTATGTGGTGCGGATGAGAGGACTTGAACCTCCACGCCTTGCGGCACCAGATCCTAAGTCTGGCGTGTATACCAATTTCACCACATCCGCGTGGTTTTTAAAAAAGTGTTGGAATTATACCAACGAAACCTTAAACAAAAATGGCACGCCCTAAAGGATTCGAACCTTTGACCGATGCCTTAGAAGGGCATTGCTCTATCCAGCTGAGCTAAGGACGCATAATACCGGGTTGGTGCGCCCGATAGGATTCGAACCTATAACCGTCGGATCCGAAGTCCGATACTCTATCCAGTTGAGCCACGGGCGCGACTTTTGTCCATATATATGTAAATGTTTAATGTATTATGATTTCTGTAGTTATCACTGTATGGGGTGAGATACGGGATTCGAACCCGCGACCCCCGGCACCACAAACCAGTGCTCTAACCAGCTGAGCTAATCTCACCATCAGTAGTCAACAGAAATAAAAGTGGTCGGGGTGAAAGGACTCGAACCTTCGACCCCCTGGTCCCAAACCAGGTACTCTAACCATACTGAGCTACACCCCGACACAACTCGCTAATGTAGACAATGCTAAATTAGTGAGGCGAAATTATAGTTTATTTTGCATGCTTTGTCAATAGATGATGTGTTAATCTTTGAAACGGTATAATTGCTGTTATCTATCGCTCTACATAAGGGTATTTTGCATTATGATTGAGAACATTAAGGCTCGACTGCTTGAGCATTACATTAACCCCGCATCGACAATTGAGTATGAGGTCAACGGAAAACGGCATTGTCTCTCTTTGGAGGAGATTGCACTATCGTATATGCAGGCATCCGAGTCGTCACAGCAGATTTTTGTTGCGGCATTGGAGCAGGCACTTCAAGAGGGAAAAACCGGGGTACAAAACTATTTTGAGAAGATGGGAGAGATGTTGCTAATGAGTGCGCTCTCCCAGAAGTTTGAGACGTGAGTTAGAACTGTATCATACCATCGAGAGGGGAAGATGCTGTGGCATAAGGACGTTTGGGAATTCGACCGCTTAAATAACTCATACGTCCGGCTTGTACGGCAGACTTCATTGCTTGCGCCATCAGCATCGGATCATCCGCTTGCGCAATGGCGGTATTGGTTAAGACCCCTTCGGCTCCTAGCTCCATGGCGTATGCCGCATCACTAGCACAACCAATACCGGCATCGACGATGACAGGAACGCTGACCGCTTCACGGATAAAGACAATATTGTAAGGGTTTTGAATGCCCAGTCCTGAACCAATGGGAGCAGCGAGCGGCATAATGGCATGGGCTCCGGCATCTTCAAGACGTTTTGCCATGATGGGATCGTCTGAGGTGTATGCCATGATGGTAAAGCCCTCTTTTGCTAAGACTTTACATGCTTCAATGGTCTCTAGTACATCAGGATAAAGTGTTTTTTGCGTGTCACCGATGACTTCAAGCTTGATGAGGTCAATTCCTGTAGCTTCCCGCGTTAAACGAAATGTAGTAATTGCTTCTTCTGCTGTAACACAACCTGCAGAGTTCGGCAAAAACTTTACGTTAGTTCCTGCAAAAGTATCACGCAGGTTCTCTTTGTCAGGGTCGGTAATATTCAAGCGGCGCACCGCAACGGTAATGAGTTCTGATCCACTCGCCAGTGTCGCTTCTTTGGTAGTCTGAAAGTCTTTATATTTTCCACTGCCTACTATCAGACGGCTACCGAGCTCGTAAGTGCCGATTTTTAGTATATTGTCCATGGTCTCTCCAGATAGGTTTTATATTGCGTTTTATATCATAAGGATTCTGTTAGCAATCTTATTTTGAAGTATTAAGCACATGGTATAATACATTTTGGAAATATCAATGGTTTCATGAGAGGGGTGCATTATAATTAGAAAATTAGCAGCCGGTGGGTCTCAACCAAATTTGAATATGTTAAAAATAAGAAAAACAGTCATACCATTACCGCCACTCAAAGAACAAAAAGAGATAGTAAAAAAAATAGAAAGTCTTTTCAAAATATGTAATGAACTTGAAACTCAAATCAATAACTCAAAAGATAATAGCCAAACACTGATGCAAGCAGTTTTAAAAGAGGCATTTGAAAAGTAATGAAAAACTTAACAGCAGATACAATAATTGAGGGAATGATACAAATTACTTTAAATGCCCAGTCATTAGTTGAAGAAGCTGAAATTTTATATGAAAATAAATATTACGCAAGAACCTATACATTATAGTAAAGGGAAGCACTGGCGGTCCAGCTAGCTGTTGGCAAAAAAATTGATGTACACAACGCCGTTGACAGGCGTTATTACAGCGTTAAACCTATACATTGTTAAGCACATGTATGATGGCCTTTGGAAGTATGTCATACTCAATAGCATGAATTTTATTTTCAAAAGCTTCTAGTGAGTCATTGGCATCTTTACGAAACGAATCTTGTAAAATGATTTCGCCGCCATCAAGCTCATCATTAACAAAATGAACTGATGCTCCGGCATACGCTTCATTGCCTTCATAGCTACGTTCAATGGCTTTAGCGCCTTTAAAAAGTGGAAGCAGTGAAGGGTGAACATTGAGGGCTTTGATGTTTGATGTGAACACGGGTGTTAAAATTCGCATAAACCCTACCATGATGGTTAAATCAACTCTGTAAAAGTGGATAATATCGACCAGTTTCCGATCAAAGGCTTCACGAGATGCAAAATTTTGATGTTCAACAATTTCTACATGTATATTGGCATTTTGTGCCCGTTTAATGCCACCTGCATTGGCGTTATTGGTAATGGCACATACAATAATGCACTCCTTTTGGTGCAGTGTGTCGATGAGGCTTTGTAAATTGGTTCCCTCACCGCTAAATAAAACAGCGATTTTTTTCATAAATTACTGATTCCTTCAATAAGGTCTTGGGGTGTGAGTGCGTACGAGTTCTTTGTAAAGGCGTTGGCACTAAGCGTATGCGCCAACGAAGCACCGATGGCAGCTTCAACAGGTGTGTAGCCTTGAGCCAACAAGGATCCAATAAGTCCACTAAGTACGTCTCCGCTTCCTCCTTTAGCCAGTATATTGCTGCCCAAAGCGTTTATGTAGAACTCCTCATTGTGAGCAATAATGACATTGGCTCCTTTTAAAAGCAAGACAACATTCGGGTAGGCTTTAGAAAAGGTTTCAACATAATAAAATCGATTGTTCTGTAACGCTTCCACATCAATGTCAGCAATACCGCAAACCTTCAAAATTGTAGTAAACTCTTTTGGATGCGGAGTGACAATTATCTGTTCTCGCTGTAACAATGTTAAAAACAAGGAGTGTGCAAAGATATCGGCATCTAAAATTATTGGCAGGTTGTGTTGAAGATGTGACTCAAGTTCATGGTCGGCAAATTCATTTCCTAAGCCCATGCCAAGCGCGAGAGCTGTTGTAGTGTTGGGTAAAAGGTGTGACTGCATCAATTCATGAGGAAGTTGTACGTTTTCATTTGAAAGTAGGGTAACCAAACCTGCACCAAAATGAAAGGCGGCCGTTGCTGCAATAATAGCCGCACCTTGCTTCTCTCCACAGACAATAGCCAGATGTCCGAAGCTACCTTTATGGCTGTTTTGGATGTTACGGTGGGGTAGTTTTAGGTCATTGCTTTCAAGAAGTTTGTAAGGTGAATTCTGCTCATAAAGCGTGCGGCTAAGACCTAAATTCAGTACATGTATTTTTCCGACAACATCTTTGGCTGCGTCGCTGAACATGCCTAGTTTTAGTGCTCCCATGGTTAGTGTGACATCGGCTTTAAAGGTCTGCTCTTCTAAGGTGCCCTCAAGATGCAGTCCCGAAGGGATATCACAAGCAATTTTTATGGCGTGAGATTGGTTGAGTTGGGTCAGCAATGTTTTGGTGTCTGCGTCAAAAGTGCGTGAAAAACCACTTCCAAAAAGGGCATCAACAATGATGTCTGAGGGTTCAATTGTGGTAATAACCTGTACACCGATTTTCTCAGCACGACGAAGCTGAAGTTGTGCCATGGGCGATTTGGCACCGTAAGGCAGATAGAGTTTTACAAGATAATCACCATGTAAAAGCCTGGCAAGCACAATGCCGTCAGCGCCGTTATTACCGGCACCACAGATAATGATGATGGTATGAGAGGTGTCAAAATGGTATTGAATGTATTCGCGCATACCATCAGCAGCATGCTCCATCAATATATCTTCGCTAAGATCAAATTCATTGTAGCATCGCTGATCGAGTGAGGCTACCTCTTTAAATAATTTCTGCATAAGAGAATTATAACCATAGTGAGTTAAAGCCTCTTTGAGATATAATCTTCTTTATGAATAAATATTTAGATATTGCAAAAGAGACATTAAATATTGAAGCAAAAACATTGCGTGATGCTGCTAAGAATTTACATGATAATTTTGAACAGGCAGTGG
>JALUJE010000139.1 GCA_027057185.1 Helicobacteraceae bacterium
TTGAGATGATGGCTGTAGGCAATATTGGTAAAATCAAGGGTCTGCGGTAGCATGGATTTTTCGTCAGCACTGAGGGCGTAAAAGCCATTTTTAGTGACTTTTTTGACAATCTCTTTTTCAAGGTTGAGTGCGACTACCGGGATATTATTTTCTCGGGCATAGTCCAAAATGGGCTTGTAAAGATTGTAGTTATATTTCCAGCGTATGAAGTATTCACTGCGCTGCAGGAACGTTTTCTCATCAATCTTTTTAGCGATAAAGTCATCTAAAACGGGCTGGAATTTCCGTTGAAACATCTCCATACCAATAGCAACTTTTTTACCCTGTTTATGGAGGGACTTGATGATCTCTAGTTGGTTGATGTGATGGACATACGTAGTATGCGCTTCACCGACAAAGATTACCTTTTTATTGGCAATGGCCTGCATCATCGTTTCAAATTCTTGATTTTTCGGAACATGAACGACCTGTTTTTCCTTACTGACGGAAAAGACTGCTCCCCGTTGTGTCGGTATTATGGATTTCTCTTTAAGAGTGCCGTTTTGAAAGCGAAGTAGTGAATAGTTTCCATAATGACGAACTTTGTCCGCTGCTTTCATGGCCTCCATAGGGTCGGATGCTTCACTATAGGCAACCACCCGACGGGGATTCCACGGATTGCGCGCCACCTGAAATACAAAGCCTTCGGTAATGTGATGCAGGTTTGGTATGGATTTTTGTGCCAGAGTTTTGGCATCAGATATAAAAAGAATATTGTTCTGCTGCATTTGGAAAAACGTTAGGTCATGAGGGCGTACTTGAGTGGCACCGGTAAAGACGTTGCGAATATTTTTGTAGACATGATCTTTATTGGTGACGACCAGTAGATGGGGATCGGCAATGAGTTTGGCAATGTTGGGGGTACTCTCTTGAACACCAAGGGTTCTAAACAGATCATAATCTCTATCAAAAATCAGTGTTATAGGTCGGTGTTGTAGTGGCAAAGTAATATTGGTATCGCCGTTAATGTGTACTGAAAAATGCTCTTCACCGGCAGTTGTTTTAACAATAAATGGGGCATCATAGCCATGATATTTCTCTTTATTGTGAGGTACATTAATATGAAGCTGGTAATGGTCATTGTCATAGCCCAGACTCATCATCGACGGTTTAAAATGGATGATATTAGAATGTTCAAACATGTTGTGAATGATGTCATGGCAGTCTTTATGAGTCTGATTTGTAAAAAAATCGGCAATATCGGCATAGGTGGCATATTGAAACTGATAGGTCTGATAAAAGGCCTTGAGTGTATTGAAGAAGAGGGTGTCATTATTGAGGAAGCGTCGTAATGTGTGAAAAGCAAAAGCTCCTTTGCCATAACCGATTGCCATCGAGGCTCTGTCGGTGCGTTGCTGAAAATTAGAAAGGGGGATGAGATTATCGTGATTGACATACGCTGCAAAATCTTCCAGAAGTTTTTTTCGATATTTCCAGCCCTTACCCTCACGTTCCTTGTAGTAGTGATCGGCCAGATAGGTGCTCAGACCTTCCACCCAATTTCCTTGAGTGACGTCATTAAAGACACTGTTACCGAACCATTGATGGACAATTTCATGACCCAAAGAGACATCGAGGAGAAACGGTTTGTCAATAATCTTATCACCAATAAGGGTAAAGGTCGGCATAGAATAACCGGTCTGAAAGCTATTTTCAACCACACGGAAATGCGTGTATGGAAAGCTACCGAGTATGCTTTCATATAGGTCAATATAATGATTCACTTTGTCTATGTAGGTCGACGAAAGATGGGCATGTTTTTTAAATAGATATGTTGAGATGGTAATGTCGTGGTGAGTTTGGGTATTGACCACAAAGTCTTTTGAGGCAATTAGATTGATATGGTCAATGGGTTTTGGCATGGAAAACGTGTAATGAACGATATCTCCTTGTTTCAAAGTGTCAATCTTCTCGCTTTCACTAATGGCGGTAAAACCACTTGGAAGTGTTACATGTAGTTGGTAGGTACACAGCGTAGTGCTTTGCGGTATCCAGTCGGTGTTTAAGAAGATAAAGTTTTCTTCAATCTGACCCGGAAGTTCTTTCTCATAAGAGAAATGAAGTGTTTGTGAGGGTTCTGCAGTTGTCATAAGTGCAAAGGTCTCAAGGTTACGTATGTGTGAGGCATTGATATCGGTAATATTGACCTCGGCGATAATTTTATGCTGTTTGGGCATGAGGGTTGCATCGATGCTGTAATGGCACTGCGCATGAAGCGTTATCATGATAATAAAAGGGAGTAAGAGATATCTCATAAGGTCTTGTCCTCAAAGTAATTTGGAGCATGACAAGGTGTTCATGCACTTTAAATAGGGATATTGTCTCAGCAAATTTAAATGGGTAATTCCATAGTACCCACCACGCTAGCGTCGCTGCTGATCGCCTAATATTTTATGAACATCAACGTCTCGAGAGCGTCGCCATAACAGCAATAAGAGTATCACAATGACTGCCAGTAAAGTATAGATGAGTATTGATGGCGAGAGAATCGATTGATCGTCTTTTGGCTTGCGCTTATAGCGTTCTTCGTCAATTGACGTACTAGAAACAGTACTGTTGGTTGCAGAAGACTGCTGCGTTACATTGGGCTCATCCAGTGCAATCTCTTCAATTTCAGTGATGACGACTTCTTCTGCATCTGCATCTTCTGTTGTTACCGTGTCAGAAGGCAGATTGTCTTGCAGGGTACTGTTCTTCTCCAACGCTTTTTCTATGGCAAGACGTTCCGCTTCACTTCCGGCTTCAGTAACGACTATAATAACAGGCGCATCAGGCTCTTCAGCTTTTTTAGTGATGCCATCAGGATTATTTTCGGTGCTCTCAGGTAGCACGTCTTGCGATATTTCAGCAGTAGCTGCAGCTAGTACGGCATCTTCTGTAATAGTAGGCACCACCGGTGCCGAAATGCTCTTTTGAGCAGCAGGTGGCTCAAGCGGTGAGTTGGGCATTTCTAGAGCTACTTTGTAGCTATCATCAATCAAATAGGCTTTGGGGTAGTGTTTACTGACGGCAACAAAAGCATCCAATGCCATACGCATTGTTTTGAATTTTTCTAAAATCAGTGTTGTGGTACCGGCATTGGTACGTGTCGTCATAACAAAGTTATTGTGTTGTTTAATTCGTTGTAGTACGCCATTGTTTAGAAGTGTTTTTTTGGCACGCTGAAGCGTATCGCTGCCACTCTTAAAGGTTCCTACTACGACTTTTTTTGTCTGAATGGTCTGCATCTGCATGGTAGCAAACAGCGGCAGCGCGCTCAACAGGGTAATGATAATAAGTTTTGTCATGATACATCACCGTTTTTATTGTAA
>JALUJE010000140.1 GCA_027057185.1 Helicobacteraceae bacterium
ATACTTACCATATGTACCTGCGTCCCGGAGATGAGACCGTTGCCACGATGGGTGGTTTACATAACTTCACGACATACCCTCACAGTTTTTTAACCGACAGCGGCGGCTTTCAGGCTTTTAGCCTGAGTGATATCTCAAGAGCAAAAGAGAACGGCATTGAGTTTAGAAGCCATATTGATGGCTCAAAACACTTTTTTACACCACAGAAAGTCATTGATATTCAGCATCGTCTCGGTTCAGATATTATGATGATTTTAGATGATCTTGTTGCTCTGCCCGCAACACCCGAACGCATTAAAATTTCTATTGAACGCACTACCCGGTGGGCAGAAGAGTCCATTTCTTATTTTCGTGACAAGCAACGCGAGGGTATTGGCGTGCAACAAAATATTTTTGCCATCATTCAAGGTGGTACAGACAAAGCATTCCGTAGCAAATCTGCTACAGAACTATGTGCTTTAGATTATGACGGTTTTGCCATTGGCGGCTTAAGTGTCGGGGAACTCAATGAAGAGATGTACACCACGGTAGAACATACTGTAAAGTATATGCCACACGACAAACCGCGTTACCTGATGGGGGTCGGAACTCCTGAAGACCTCATAGAGAACATTGAGCGCGGCATTGATATGTTTGACTGTGTCATGCCAACACGTAATGCCAGGAATGGCACCCTTTTTACCTCCTTTGGGCGCATCAATATTAAAGGTGCCCTCTTTAAATTGGATACGTCTGCAATTGATGACAACTGTAGCTGTTATACATGTAAACGCTACAGCCGTGCTTACATGCACCACCTCTACCGATCCAAAGAGCTGAGCTATTTCCGTCTGGCATCACTGCACAACTTACATTACTATCTACAATTGATGCACGAAGCACGTGAAGCTATTTTAGCCGATTGTTACCAAAGTTTTAAAAAGGATTTTTATGCGAAAAGAAACCGTTAATTCTCTGACATTGGGTGTCAATATTGACCATATTGCCGTACTACGTGAAGCCCGTAAAATCAATGACCCCGATCCACTGATGGCACTTGCCGTCTGTGCGCAACACGGTGCGGATCAGATTACCATTCATCTGCGTGAAGATCGCCGTCATATACATGATGACGATGCCGAAAAAATTATTCAAAATTCCCCGATTCCGGTCAATTTAGAGTGTGCCATTGATGCCGATATCATTGACATTGTCTGCAATCTCAAACCGCATCGTGCCACACTGGTTCCTGAAAAACGTGAAGAGGTCACTACAGAAGGCGGACTGGATGTTTTGGGACAAAAACTGTCTCTGGATATTACCATAGAAACACTACATACCCATGATATTCCGGTCTCACTTTTTATTGATCCAAACATTGAAGCAGTCGAACACTCCCAACAGCTTAATGCCCAGATGGTTGAGTTACATACCGGACATTATGCCAATATTTATGCCATGCTTCACACGGCACTACCCTATTCGCACCACTGTATTGAAACGCTGAAATTGCCGCGAAATACTTTGGAAGCCATGCTGGCTACTGCACTTGAAGATATTGAAAATGCTGCCAAACATGCCCGTCATCTCGGACTTGAAGTTGCCGCGGGACATGGATTGAATTATCACAATATCACTGCTATTGCCGCCATACATGAAATCAGTGAACTCAATATCGGACAAAGTATTATTGCCCGCTCCGTTTTTAGTGGACTTGCTGATGCAGTAGCTTCCATGAAGGCATTATGTGTGCGCTAAAAAAGTTGCTATCAGCGTTGGAGACTTAAATGGCGTAGGCATTGAGCTTGCCCTCAAAGCCCATGAAAAAATCACACGTATTTGTGAACCCTATTACTGTATTAATACCTACATGCTGCAACAAGCAGCCTCACTGCTCACGATGACCATTCCTCAAGATTTTCATCTCCTGCCGGTCAATGGTACGTTTACGATCACACCCGCTACCATCTCGGCTTCGAGTGGTTTATACTCCTATCTCTCATTTCTTAAAGCCGTTAAAGCAGCCCAGAAACAGCAAGTGGATGCTATAGTTACCCTTCCCATTCACAAAGAAGCATGGATGCACGCTGGTATTGCCTACAAAGGTCATACCGATATGCTGCGTGACTATTTTGGAAAAGATGCCATTATGATGCTCGGATGTCCCCAGATGTACGTGGCACTCTATAGTGAGCATATTCCTCTAAAAGAGGTCGCCCATTCCATAAGTTTTCAACACCTAAGCATATTTTTTAAAAATTTTATTGACGCTACCAGTGCCCAAAGTATTGCCGTTTTAGGTCTCAATCCACATGCCGGTGACCACGGGGTATTGGGAGATGAAGAGGAGATCATCACCCAGGCTATCCATCATGTCAACAACCATTATTCTGCCGACATTTTACAAGGACCCCTTGTGCCAGATGTTGCATTTACTCCACATATGAGAGCACAATTTACCTATTTTATTGCCATGTATCACGATCAAGGACTCATACCGCTTAAAGCGCTCTATTTTGATGAAAGTGTTAACGTTTCGTTAAATCTGCCGATTATACGCACATCAGTTGATCATGGTACGGCATTTGATATTGCCTATAAATGCATGGCAAAAGAGACAAGCTATCTCAATGCAGTCAAAGCTGCGGTCGACTATTAAATTACAATGATAAAATGACATAATTGTGCAACATTCTTGTTGTAAACTATGGGTAAATATCATTTACAGGATATTCAATGAAGAGTGTCATCAGACCGAAACCTATCAACAAACAAATTAAACTCAATAAATATAAATACATTATGAGCCGAACCGACACCCGCGGTTTTATTCAATATGCCAATGACTATTTTACAGAAATTTCCGGTTACACTACGGCGGAACTCATCGGTGCCAATCATAATATTATTCGTCATCCCGATATGCCCGCAGTTATCTTTAAACTCATGTGGGAACGCCTTAAAAATGGTCAACAAATTCATGCCGTGGTAAAAAACTTGAGTAAAAGTGGTGAATATTACTGGGTGACTACAAAATTCGATATTAAACGCCATCCTTTTGACAATAAAATTGTAGGCTATTTGGCATATCGTCAGGCGGCATCACCAAAAACCATTAAAATTATTTCCGAATTCTATGATAAACTGCTTACTATTGAGGAGACCAACGGTATGGAAGCCTCAGAAAAATATCTTCGTGGCTATCTGGAAGAAAGAGGCGTCACCTACGATACATTTATTGACGGCATCATAGACAACAATAGTATGATGAAGACATTTTTCAAGGCGATGAGCAGTTTTTTTAACAAGCATTAAGAGCTCGTTTGTCATCCGTTATATAACCGTTAGAACATTATTTAC
>JALUJE010000141.1 GCA_027057185.1 Helicobacteraceae bacterium
GACCAATGGGAGTAACATAGCGTAAGCCCGCACCAACACCAACATAAGCATGATCATAGTTGGCACTTTCGCTACTGCCTATAAAAGTGGTGTCACTAAAGAGCACGCCACGAAAACTGCCACTAATAGGAAAACGGTACTCAAGAGTACCCTCGGTCACACTCGAAAATCCAACAGGATCCCCGTTAATATTTTTGGGACCGAGCATGCGGTAACTGTAAGCTCGATTACTGTTCATACCACCGGCATAAAAACGGTATGAGGCTGGAATAGCACCATCAAACATCTTGATGGAACCATATTTGGCACGAAAGGCGATGACAGAACTGCCCATATTGTGAATATAACCACCGCTAAGTTCATATTTCAAATAGGTTGCATCAGAAAAAATGGCATTATGAGACCCTGAGATATCTCCTTTAATGAAATACCCGTGCCTAGGATCTAAAAACTTATCACGGACATCATACCGCCATCCTAAAAGCAAAGAGAGCAGATAGAGATCACTATTTTTAAAAAGGGCATCGTCTTGAGAGTCATACGTCACCGCATGGTCATACTTTATGCCCTGAAAAAAGGTATGTGGCTTTCGATACTGATTCAGGTAGAGGGTCTCATACGTACGTCGTTCATTATAGCCTTCAAAACGCTCATCGACATACCCGACTTCAGCACCAAGAATATTTCGATTGCGAAGCGGCATCGAAAAAGTACTCGTCACACTTTTTTTTATGTCGGTATAACGACCCTTTAGTGACAACGTTTTCAGGTTGGAGAGAAAATTACGATGTTTTATTCCCATGGAAAACGCAATGCCCTCATCACTGCTAAATCCAAGACCCATATTGAAACGAATCGGTCTGTCGTGCTCTTCGACACTGACATGTACCGGTACAATATTTTGATGCCGCTCACTCACATCAATCAGAACTTTGGCAATGCCCTCTTGCGCGTACAATGCATCATAACTTTGTCGTATCAGCTCAGTTGAATACTGATCTTTCGGTTTGAACTTTAAAAAAGTTCGTATAATATCGCTATTAATGCTTTCAGGTGAGGAGACACTGATATTGCCAAAATAGCAACGACCATTCGGCGTCATACTGTAAAGTATATACGCCCTATTTTTTTCAATATCGAGCCAACTTTTAGCATCAATGCTAACGTTACAAAAACCTTTGTTAATGTAGAATTTTTTCAATACCTTTTTACTTTCGCCAAAACGTTCAGCATCAAAGATCATCCCTTTTTTAAAAGGAATAATCTCTGTGACATCAAGTGTGGAAACGGTCTCAATATTGCTGATAATCATGGGAGCATTTTCTTCAATAGTAATGGTGACACTACTACCATTCTCGTCACGGGAGATGATGTTGGTGTGATAATATCCTTTGGATTTGTAAAACTCTTTTAAGTACTCGACATACAGTGTCTGCATACTTGGGTCAATAGCAGGGCGCACTTTCCAAAATTCAAAAAAAAGCGGCACCTCAATATCGAGCGCCCCATAAAGCGTGGTAGCATCCAATGCATGATTGCCCTGAAAATAGAGCGGTACTGTCTTGGCATGCAGCAGTGAGAAAAGTAAAAACGACAACAGTAAATATTTCACCGACATAGACCACCATAAATCTTTATACTTATTATAGTGGGTTTCTACGAATGCTCTTTTAACAACCGTTCAAACTCAGCCGGACATAACGGTTTACTTTTGAAGTATCCCTGATAATAACTACAGCCCTGCTCTTTTAAAAATTTCAACTGTTCAATCTTTTCAATACCCTCGGCTAAAATCTGGTATCCCATGGCACTACCCATAGCAATAATAGCTTTGACAATAGCAACATCATCATTTTCATATGGGACATCATCAATAAAACTTTTATCAATTTTTAAAATATCAATAGGAAAGCGTTTTAAATAACTGTATGAAGAGTAACCGGTTCCAAAATCATCAATGGCCAGACGTATGCCTTTGGCACGTAAGACATGCAACATGGTCACCACTTCTTCTTCGCGCCGCATCATCGCACTCTCAGTCAGCTCCAACGTTAGTTTCTCGGCATTAAAACCACTCGTTTTCAGTGCAGCGTCAAGAACTTTGGGAAGATCTTGATGATGTACCTGATGTGCAGAAACATTGACCGACACATGTAAATTATACCCCTGATCGATCCACTCTTTTCCCTGACGGCATGCTTCAAACAATACCCATTTACCAATTTCACCAATCATGCCCGTCTCTTCTGCAAGAGGAATAAAACGATCCGGAGCAATAACTCCTGATTCAGGATCATTCCAGCGTAACAGCGCCTCCACCCCAATAATTCTGTTACTCTGCATATGTACCTGAGGCTGATAGTAAAGTTCAAATTCTTCATTGCTAATGGCATGGCGCAGACGATTTTCACAATGCATTCGCTCCCGAGCCGTACTGGTCAGTTCATCAGTATAGTACGAATATGTTGATCGCCCTTCACTTTTAGCTTTGTAAAGTGCCGTATCGGCAAACTGTAGCAATTCTTCTGCATTATTACTATGCTGCGGTGCAATAACAATACCGACACTCGAGCCAATATGTACTTCCAGCCGGTTGGAAAGACGATACGGTTTGGCAAGTACATCCATCATCTCCTGAGCCACTTGTGCAGCATCTTCACGCCGAGTAATATGCTCTAAAACTACTGCAAATTCATCCCCTCCTAAACGGGTAATGAGATCACCTTTACGAATCCTCTGGATAAACCGCTTGGCGACTAATCTGAGCAGTTCATCTCCTGTGGCGTGCCCGAAGCTATCATTAACATCTTTGAAGTGATCCAGGTCAAACAGAAGCAGTGCAATGGTTCGATGGTTTCGCATTGCCATATGAATGGATTTTTGCAAATGTGACAGTAAAAAAGAACGGTTGGCCAATCCCGTAAGGGAGTCGTAGTTAACCAGACGCTCCAGTTCCTCTTCGTACAGTTTACGTTTGGTAATGTCTTGTACTGTGCCTACTGCGCTTTTTACCTGCCCACTATCATCAAATTCCAGCTTTGCTCGTTCGCGTACCCATTTAATCGTATTATTGATGACAATACGATGATCGATTTTATAAGGAGCTCCCTGAAGCGCCGCTTGCCATGCACCATCGACCTGTTCACGATCATCCGGATGAACACTTTGTAAAAATCGTTTATAATCTACGGGGGTACCGATCTCAATATTAAAAATACGGTAACACTCGTCAGACCATTGCAAAAGTGCTTTAGAGGGTTCCAGGCTCCAACTACCAATATGCGCCAATGCCTGCGCTTCATTAAAATCATGATCAATCCGACGCAGTGTAGTTTCATGGCGATGAAGTTCAGTGATATCCCGAGCGACACTGAGTACACCAATGACCTCGTCATGATCGTTTCGCATGGGGGTTTTAATAATGTGGAATAGACCCTCATAGCTTCCATCTGCAAAGACTAGATGTTCTTTGTACTGTATCGAAGTCGCCTGCTCTAATACCATCTGATCCTGTTCTTTGTTATATGCAGCAATGGGTGCATCCATCAGATCAAAATCAGTTTTTCCTACAATAGTAGACTCCTGTGCGTTATAAAAACACTCAAACCTATTGTTACAGGTTAAAAATTTTCCGTCACTGTCTTTTAACCAGATAAGATCCGGAATAGTATTTATCACATCTCTTAAAAGCTTTTTATTCTCATATATCCGCATTAAGTCGGCACTTTTCCTGTCAATAATATCCACTAAAAAATTAAAATACTCGCCATGAATGGCTTTAAGTACATTATTACGCTTGAGCAAACCAACAATAGCCTGATTGTCATCCATAACGACAAATTGATGGGCATCATGCCGCTCCATCATAATGGCTGCTTTTTTTAGTGACATTGATTGTGGAATCGATTCAAAAGATTTTTGCTTGAGCTCACGGACTGCCGTTAAATGTGAAAAGCTTTCACTCACACAGTAATACGAAATATCACGCTCCTCAAGTAGCATTTTGCTCTGATCATCACGAATAACAATGGCACAGTGTGCTCCTTGTGAATGCATTATTTTAGCCACCTGAGTTACAAGCATAGTATCGGCAACCTGTATGGGTGGTCTACTCATGACACTGCGAACCTCTTTTGAATTGGCAATATATTCTGAGCCAATTTGACGTAAAAAATCACCTTCACTAACGACACCGACATACTTATCTCTTTCATCTACAACGACAAGATGACGATAGCCTCTATTTTCAAGAAGAATGTAGGCATTATACAGATGCATGGATTCGTGAATACAAAAAAGATTCTCAGACATGACTTCGTAAAGTGCCAGCGAGGTTTGTAAATGTTGTGCCGCAACATCAAGCGCATCATGTTCAGTAAAAATTCCTACAGGATGATGCTCATCATCAACGATCACTACAGAACTAACCTCATGTTGGGTCATAATATAGAGTGCTTCTGCAATACAACTATCACGCCTAAGAGGTATATTGCGGCTGTTAACAATCTTACCTATTGTGATTTTTTGCATTAATTCAAACCAAGCTTATTAATTTATCTTATATAATAATCAAAATCAATTAAATACAACCTTAAGTAAAATAAGAGAAGAATAAGGTAAGCATTTTTTTATCTATTTATCATATCGACACTACTGTTCAGGAGAGTCGATCTCGATACGTCTCATAACCAAAACTTTTGACCATATTAAAATTACCTTTACCATCAAGAACGGCTAGAGAAGGGAGTTTTATGCCATTGAAGGTAGTGTTTTTGACAAACGTGTAGTGAATCTGATCTTCAAAGATGACGGTATCACCAATATGCAACGGAGTATCAAAGGCATAGTCTCCCATAATATCACCGGCCAGACAGGTATTACCGGCAAGTCGGTACGTATAGGGCTTCTCTTTTGGCATACCTGCTCCACGAACTTGCGCCCGGTACGGCATAGCAAGAACATCAGGCATGTGAGCCTCTGCGGAACTGTCTAAAATAGCAATTTTCATGTCGTTATCCACAATATCAAGCACCGTAGTCACCAAAAAACCACACTGCCACCCTACCGCTTCACCCGGCTCTAAATAGACAGCAATATGGTTGTGACGGCTTCTAAAGTTCTTAATGACTTTAATGAGTCGTGTCACATCATACCCTGTCTTGGTAATATGGTGTCCACCACCAAAATTTACATAGCGCATACCCGAAAGGTAGGATCCGAATTTCTCCTCAAATACTTCCAGTACTCGTTCGAGCGCATTAACGTCCTCTTCACATAATGCATGAAAATTAAGCCCGTCAAGATACGGCAGTAGGGTTGTGTCAAAATGCTTTAGCGTCGTGCCAAGACGGCTGAACGGAGCACAGGGATTATACAGATCAACCGGAGATGCGGAACATTCCGGGTTAACACGCAGTGAAACTAAAAGCTTGGGATTGATTTTTTTGACCTGTAAATAATAGCGGTGAAACTGTGCAGGCGAATTAAAGACCATATGGTCAGAAATGGCGGCAATCGCATCTACCTCATCGTCCTTAAATGCCGGCGAATAGGTATGAATCTCGCCACCCATTTTCTCATGTGCCAACATCGCTTCATGCAGTCCGCTGGCGGTACAGCCATGCAAATATTGTCTTATCATTGGAAAGGTAGCGTGCAGAGCAAAACCTTTGAGCGCCAAAATAATTTTAGCACCGCTCTCCTGCTGCACACGATTGAGAATTTTTAAATTATGCTCCAGACGTGTCTCTTCACAAACATAACAGGGTGTCGGTATCTGAGTAATATCACATTTTTGCATATTGCAACACTACCGTTTCCGATGTGTCCGCTCGACGACATCTGCCATCTCGTGTTCCACGTGCTCATTGAGATGAATCTCTTCAATGCGTCCCGCATCCGGATCATTAAAACGACTTACATCAAACTGTTTTTCACTTTTGGCAATAATAACCGATACCGTAGCATCACCCGAAACATTGACTGCAGTACGCACCATGTCCAGCAGACGGTCTACTCCAAGGATAAGTCCAATTCCCTCAAGCGGCAGTCCTACCTGCGTAAAAACCATAGAGAGCATAATGAGCCCGACACCCGGAACTCCAGCCGTACCGATGGAAGCAAGTACCGACATCAAGATTACCGTCAGATATCCTGCCAATCCTAAATCGACTCCGTAGGCATTGGCAATAAAGACTGTTGCAACACCTTGCATTATGGCCGTACCATCCATGTTGATCGTGGCACCAAAAGGCACAGTAAATGATGCCACCGAATTGTTGACGCCCAGTCTATCGGTGACCGTTTTTAACGTCACCGGAATGGTGGCATTGGAGCTGGAAGTACTAAAGGCAAAAATTTGCACATTACGTAACTTTTTCATTAATATTACCGGACTTAGGTTCGTAAAGAGCTTGAATAGGGTACTCAAGGTAACAAACAGATGAATCAGTAGCGCGGCAATCAATACTACTACATAGGATGCCAACTCAATCAGAAGGTCCAGTCCCAAGTCGGATATGGCTTTGGCAATCAGAGCAAACACTGCATACGGCGCAACACTCATAACAATATTGACCATATTCATCATCACTTCATTCATTAGTTCAATCAGTTCAACCAAAGGTTTTGCTTTAGTGCCCACCATGAGAATGGAGATACCTGCCAAAATAGAGAAAAAGATAATCTGAAGCATCTGTCCTGTTGCCATGGCATCAACAATATTACCCGGAATAATATCAATCAAAACCTGAGACAGCGGTGGCGCTTCTGCTGCACTAAAGGTGGTTGCTGATGTTAAATTAGCACCCTCACCTACACCAAATGATGAGGCAATACCAATAGCAACAGCAATGGCGATAGCTGTAGTCAAAAGATACAGACCAAATGACTTCACTCCCACACGACCAAGAGTTGAGACATCTCCAATACCTAAAACGCCACTCAAAAGTGAGAATATCACCAATGGCACAACCAGCATTTTTAGTGCTGTAATAAACATGACACCAACAACATGAAAGAGCCCTTCAACCACATATATTCCTACCAGGGTATTACTACTGTTGAGCCCACTGCCATTAATAATGAGTCCAACAACAATACCCAAAAACATTCCCAAAAGTACTTTGGTAGTTAGTGTCATTTTTTGCCCTTTTTTCATCTAAAACCCTTTCAAAAGTTTGTAATTATAGTATAATCCTTACGCTATAATTGATATCTTAGACGGAATGTACCATGAAAAACTCTTATGACCTTCAAGAACTGACACTCGCTGCATTACTTGAGCGAAGCTTTGCACTCTATTATGAACGCGAATGTGTCTGCTATGTTGATGGAGAAAAGATAACCTATGCACACTTTTATAATAAAGTGCAAGATACTATCAAACAGTTACAGTCGCTGGGTATCGGTATTGGGGATCATATTGCTATTTTAAGTGAAAATATGCCTCACTGGGGTATTGCCTATTTCGCCATAACGACTATGGGTGCGGTAGCAGTCCCTATTTTACCCGATTTTCATACGTCAGAAGTTCACCATATTCTCAAAGACTCACGTTCAAAGGGAATTTTCGTATCTGAAAAATATCTTGACACCGTTTTAGAGCAGGAAGAAAATGGCCTGTTATTTGCCATTGACCTGACAACACTTTCAATGTTTGAAGAGCTCAACGAACCTGACCTCATTACCGAAAAATTTGAACAATTTAAAAAAAGCATGAATGAGCTTCGTGAAAAATTTCTTCTCAATCATACCGCTTTAGATCACAAACAAGAAAACTTAAGAATCTCCGAAGATGCTCTGGCCGTCTTACTCTATACATCGGGAACAACTGGGCACTCTAAAGGGGTCATGCTAACGCACAAAAACCTGACGTCCAATGCAATGTCTACTCGGTGTGTTATTACGACAATGCCCGAAGACCGTTTTTTATCTATTTTGCCGCTGGCACATACCCTCGAATCTACGGTCGGTATGCTCGTTCCTCTCTTACATGGCAGTGCCATCTATTATTTAAACAAACCTCCCACACCGACCATTTTGCTCAAAGCCATGCAGCAGGTTCAACCTACCTATATGTTAAGTGTACCACTAGTCATTGAAAAAATCTGTAAAACCAAAGTATTTCCAAAGCTTCAAAGCAATGCCATTGTTCGCACTCTCTACAAAATACCGATATTTCGAAAATTGATGCACAGATCCGCCGGTAAAAAACTGTTGGAATCCTTTGGTGGAAAGATTCGATTTTTCGGCATCGGAGGAGCACCATTATCCCCTCTGGTAGAAAAATTTCTTATTGAAGCACAATTTCCCTATGTCATCGGTTATGGACTAACTGAAACCTCTCCGCTACTTGCCGGAACACCATCAGGAAGACCTAAATTACGCTCTACGGGACCTTCTATGGATGGTGTCGAACTCAAATTACACAACTATAACCCCCACACCAAAGAGGGGGAAGTCATCGCCAGAGGTCCCAATATTATGGTAGGTTATTACAAAGATCCCGAACGTACGGCCGAAGTCCTTAATGATGAAGGGTGGTTTTTTACCGGTGACTTAGGCTATTTCGATGATGAAGGCTATCTGTTCATTAGTGGTCGCAGTAAAAATGTCATTATTGGTCCTAGTGGTGAAAATATCTATCCTGAACAGATTGAAGCAGTCATCAATGAAAGCGAATATATTGCAGATTCACTTGTGTATGATCAAGAAGGCAAGCTCATTGCCCGCATTCATCTTGACTACGAACGTATCGACGAAAAATTTTCGGCAAACCGGCATGCTGATTCTGAACTTCGAGGAGATATTGATGCCTATCTCGAGGAGTTACGCATTAAAACCAACAAAAAACTCTCTTCCTTTAAAAAAGTCTCCAAGTTTATTGAACACAGTGAACCCTTTGTCAAAACACCTACAAAAAAAATAAAAAGGTATCTTTACACATCATGATGAAAAAAATTGTACTAGCACTCACAATAATACTTCTTGGCGCAGCACTGTATGCCTATTCAAGCAAAAGTAGCCTTTCTGTTAATAGCAACAATGTCTCCACACGCAATCTCTTAGCTATTAGCTGGCAAAATGCCTTTTGCCAGACCCATCAAAAAAAACGGGAGTGCCGCAACGTGAGGCCAACAGACTTTTCCGCCTCACATTTTACCCTGCACGGTCTATGGCCTCAACCACGCAACAATACTTACTGCAAACCGACAAAAAAACTTTGGCTGAATCCATCACTTTACAACGAACTGTTACGCGTGATGCCCGCAGCAAAAAATGGATTGCATCAACATGAATGGAAAAAACACGGTACGTGCTACAATACAACGCCTGAGCGTTATTTTAAAGATTCTATGATGTTACTGGCGCAAATCAATCACTCTTATGTACGCGATTTTTTTGTCCGAAATATTGGAAAGCGCGTAACCATTAAACAGGTACGTCTTGCTTTTGACAAGGCATTTGGACCAGGAAGTGGTCGAAAAATAACAATGCAATGCAATAGTGGATTGATCACTGAACTGCAAATAAATCTAGAAGGAGACATTTCCAAAGTCAACACACTAAAATCCTTGCTAAAAAATGCACCTATGGCACGCAACAGTTGTCCAAAAGGTCTCATCGATCGCGTCGGGTTTAGATAACTCCCGTCTAAAGTGCATTATACTGAATGGGCATCTTCTGAAGTAATGATGCAATCTTGTGAATATCCTCTTTTTTGAGCTCATGGTACGATTTTGTCATCTTAAAAATATGTACCACTTCAGTAACGGTAATGCCGTAAGGATCTTTTTTGGCAATGCTCAATACTCCTTCGGCATTGGCCTTAACATATTCAAGATTTTTACGACTGTGTTGAAAATAGTAGGCTAAAGTTAGTTCGCCGGTATGCTCTTTGTCTATAGAAACCATGACCCGTTCAGGAATGTTACCGGTAATATTGGGGTAAAGCTTTTTAAACTCATCTGCTTCCATATAACCAATATAAATTTTAGTAAAAAGATCAATAAAACGTGTGACATCAGGACGCTTTAAAAACTGCATGTTAATAATATATTTATTGTGATTTCGCAATCCCGTAAAGATCCATCCTAACACATTATAGTAGCGAAACGGATGGGTCTTTAAACTTCGAGTTCCAACAATATTTTTGGCATGAATTTTTTTAAAGGGATTTCGGCTACAATTACGTTCGAGAACAATTTTTTGATAATAGCGCTGTGCAGAAAATGGTTTGGTGAGCCAAACGGTACAATACGATGGCAACTGCTTGACTCCGGTGGCCCTTTCATCGACAATAATC
>JALUJE010000142.1 GCA_027057185.1 Helicobacteraceae bacterium
AATATTTTTGACAAACGGCATAAGTGCATGGTATTTCGGGTCAAGAGTATAGACGATTGGCAACGGAACTCTCCCACGTAGTAATAGCCGGCATTATAACATTTTACAGTCGCTGAAGCGCTGAAGCGGTGAGTGAATGACGGATGTCGTCTGTAAAAACTCCTGACACTGCAGAACACTACTGTGGTGATTTTCAATATCTTCAGAAGCAATATGGAAGGATTCAATGGTACTTTTTTCAAAAAGAATGTTCAGCGTATAGAGTGCTGAAGTGAAAAAAGAGATGACATGAGCGGGATAGATACGGTTGATTAAAAAGTAGAGTTCGACCGGCATAGTGGTCGGTACAATGGTAAGATTACCCTGTTGCAATGCATAGAGTTCTGGGTGCAGTGTTTCGGATCGGTGTGGAATATAGATTACTTCGTGATGGGGATACTTCTCAAGGATTTGTTGGATGTAACACAGATATTTTTCTTTGGAGATAATGGGAACATCGGTAATATTTTGTCCTAAAAGGTAGATGGCACCACTACGCTCACACTGTTGTGGAAAAAGACGTTTTAGATAGTCAAAACGGTGGGTAATAATGGTCTCATTTTTATGCTGTTGTAATTGAAACAGGGTAAAAAAGTGTAAAGGAATGTCACTATGAACGTGCAGACCAAAAAAGAGTGCCCGCAGCTCTTTGAGACCGACGCTTCGATGGTGCATACGCTCTATAATACGGCGGTGTGCGACAATGGTGGCGGTTCCGTCGTCAATAAGATAGGATTGCTCATAAGAGAGATTGGCAAGAAATAGTTTGCCCATACTGTCATAAAGACCCAAAAAGAACTTGTCATAATGATGATGTTTCAAGGTAGTAATAAGTGCTAAAGAGCGAAAAAATTTTGATTGGCTCTGGGAGGAGCCAACCTCCATGATCTCATCGAAAACGTTGTGTAAATCAAAGATATCAATAACTTTTTGCATCTGTTTTGGATTGTTTTTTTTTCGATTGTGAAGCATTACCAGTGTATTGTTACGGGTCTGAAAATGGTGCATGGCCTCTAAAGCACTGACAAGCTGCATGGGGGTACGTACAATAAAAAGATTTGCCATGAACTTACCTTAAAAAAACTCAAAAAGAGATAGTACCTGCATAACATAAATGGTGTGTAATATTTCATGACATCTAGCTAACTCCCTACCGCAGGTAATGATTGTAACGGAGCTATTTTTTAGCGTTTATCTTCGTACTCTTTTACCAGTAGGTATGTTTTTAAAGCGATCTCATAGCGGTTACGCTCAATACGTTCACGTTGGAAAGGGCTGGGCATAATCGAGTTCACCTGTAAATATTTTCGTTGCGGTGTTTCAAAAGGGTGTAGCTGCATATCGGGTGTTACCACGCCATTGTTAAAGAGGTAGCGATGTTGTTCATTCCATCCAAAACTTTTGAGGGGCTCTTTGTACATCACCGGGGTACCGAAATTGTAGTAGCGTGTTTCAGAGAGTGCCAATTCATACAGTGTCGGAAAGAGATCCTCATGAGAGCCGACAATCTCTTTGGAGACGTGACGGAGTCGGTCGTATGCTTCAGGCACATAAAAATACGCCGGTACGGCATATTTCAAGTACTGCATTTTAGAAGCGGTGTAGTTATGGTACCCCTTTAAGATATGATCTCCCGTAGCAACGACGATCACTTGGTCTTTTAGTGGGGAGGCTTTGAGCCAATCCAAAAATTTTCCAAAAGCGTTAATTTGGTAGTGATATCCACGCAACATGTCATGGTGGAGGGTGTCATCGGCATCAAAACCCAATGCTTTCAGATCAAATGGTGGTGCTTTAAAATCGTGAGGTAGCCGTATGGGTGCGTGGTTATTGGTAGTCAGTACAAAGGTAAAAGAGGGTTCATCAGTGTTCATACGTTGCATCAGGCGTTCTTTGAGATAGCTAAACAGATACTCGTCATACACGCCCCAAGGGTTGTCGCACGTTACATCAAAATACTTTTCAATACCTGAACGCCCGATGTATTCATCAAAACCTTGACGGGGCCAAAACTGGTTGTGGTTACGCCAAGAGCTGCTGCCTCCACTTAAAAAGAGGCTGTGGTAACCACGTGTTTTAAAGGGACGTACCGAAGAGAGCGCAAATGAAATTTTTGTAGCCCGTGATTGTGAAATTCCTTTAATCGGGCTGTTGAGCAGGAGGTTCTCAATAGTTGGATTGGTACCGTAAGCGTTTGAGAAAAAACTGGGGTAGAAATAGTCTTCTTGAGCATGTTTGGCAAAAGCCCCTAGAATGTTGTTGCGAGGACCATGCTCTAAGGTGGGGTGCGTAGACCACCCTTCTAGGAGTACAAAGATCACATGCGGCGGATGCTGCTGCAGGTAGGAATTTGAAGGGGTTGTGGCTTGAAGCGGGCGTGTCGTACCGTAGCCGGCACGTTGCAGCAGTTCCGTGACATCAGCCACATTGGCTGTTTTTAAAATTTTTGTGCCGGTGAGTGTAAAGTCATTTTCATTACGATCCCTAAGAGCATAGTAAAAATGCCATACCGGGTTTAAAATCAGCGTGTTTAAAAAGGCGTTGTCGTTGGTATTGATGACTTTTCGCGAGAGCGGAAACGTATCGAAACTGCCTCGTGCCAGTACGGCTAAGAGCAGTATGATGCCCAGTACACTGCCGTAGGTTTTCCATAGGGGTTTTGGTGTGTCGGTAGTGTATTTTGTGGTGTACTGCCGCATAAAAACAGTGCTAAGAACAAGCATAAACAGCAGAGCAGCTAGCGTGAGCACCATCAGCCGCCAGTCACCAAATATACTGCTGATTACGGCTGATGTGCCATCTTCAATGAGTCCGAAAATCAGTAGATCAATGCCGTTACCGAAAAAAAGATAGTAGCCAAGTTCTATAAAGCTAAAGAGAGACAGTACCATCAACAATAGGAGCAAAAGCACGCGTTCTACATGTAAAAAACGTCGTGGTTGAAAGGGAAGCAACAGTAGGCTTGGGAGGTAAAGAACGAGCAGTAGCAGTGTTGCAATGAGTTTAATATCGAATCGAAATCCCATGAAAAAGAGCGTTAAGAGTTCAGAGGCAGCGGGGTGTTGTTCGGCACCAAAGTACCACAAAATGCCTATACGTGTCAGCGTAAGCAGAATGAGTGCGTACAGTGTAAACATCAGGGCGTTTCGGTTAAGCGTATTGAGCATTACGTGATATCCTTTTGTATGACATAAACGGGGTCTTGCGCAATAGTAACGTTACGAGACTCAAGCGGCTCTTGAGTCATAGAGTAGACCTCGGCATTATGAAAGG
>JALUJE010000143.1 GCA_027057185.1 Helicobacteraceae bacterium
CATGAATATCAAGCAATAGATAATTACAGAGACGAAATAAACCGTTTAAAAATGATGAAAAATTTTTTGGAGGGTGAATCATGACAGTAATCATCGAAGGTTTGTTAGCATCCATATATCAAAAACCAGAGTTCAAAGATAAAGAGACCGGTGAAGTAAAACCGGGCAAATACATCCTTCAACTGCAAACAATGAACGAATTGAAAAACGGGGAGAAAAAACTTGAGCTTTACGATATCAGTATACCGGATGATCTGATACCGCAATATAAAGGTAAGGTGGGTGAAAATGTGCAGGTGCGCTGCAAGTTCTTTACCGAAAACAATACGCCGGTAAAGTTCTATGGCGTATGATCGCGCATCCCGCATGCCCGGCCGAGGGATCAACAGGGCCACAAAGGAAATTCGCGAAGCGAAGCACACTTTGGGGAAACAACCGAGCGCAGCGAGGGCGTTAGCGACCCGTTAGCTGCGCACATCCAGGAAGTAGTTTGACCGCTTTTCCTGGACATATTACCTGGAGGGTAACGAAATGGATTATATCGAAAACGATACTCAAAAAGAATTAGAGCCGGTAGATCAGCTGCAATACATCATTTACAAGCTTAACGCTTTGAGCATGCTTCAGCTTGATGGCGTATCGGAAGAAGTTTCTATCGGTCACTATCTGCTTATCCAATCAATCATTGCCGAAATTGAAAAGATTAAAGTCCAAATCGCTGTTACATTGGGGGAGGCAGGCAATGATTGAACAAGTAAAAAATGGCCAGCAACTGCAAATCGTGACGCCGCTTGCGGCGGAACGAATTGCAGGGGATGGCCTCTTGACTACTTATAAAAAAGTTGTGGACACTTCACAACAAACAAACCGCTATGGTCTCACATCAAAAGACTACCAACAAGTCCAACAAAAGCTAAAAAACCAAAGGGATTTCCTTCGATATAGCTACCTATACGATAAAGTGCTCGAAAAGCGTTTACCATTGGAAAGTATCGTCATCTCAGCTTATCATAATCCGGAAAGATACTATGCTGAAATACAAAACAGGGTCAATACTCTCGTAAACGAAGCTCAAAGGCGTGGTCTTGTTCCAATCTTCATGACACTGACTTTGCCTGGTGAATATCATCGTATGAAGCATGATCGATTTGGCAATCTTGTCGAAAATGAAGATTACAATGGCACTGAACCACGTGAGGCTGTTAAGGTTCTCACCAAAATGTTTGCCAAACTTCGACAGGATCGAGTACTAAAAGAGCTTTCAAAAGAAGAACGCATCTACTATCGTGTCAATGAGCCACACAAAGACGGGACTCCTCATACCCATATATTACTCTATGTTCCAGCAGATAGGGTTGCTCGGGTTATTCGTGCATTTAGACGCCTTTTTGATCCAAAAGCCAACGATATACAAACAGACATTAAAGACGCTTCGGCGTATGTCATGAAGTACATTAATAAAACACTCCCGCTTTCCAAAAAAGAGAAGCTTAGCGACACTGAACGTTACTTGAATGCGTGGTACAGCAAACATCGAATCATCCGTTTCAACAGTAGCAAGACACTTGCCCCACTGAAGCTGTATCGTCTGCTTTATCGCCGTTTTTCTCTATGCGCTTTAACAAAACTTCATCGAAACAAAGAGCTTACCATCTACGTTCCGATCGATGACGATAACAAAATCATGGAAATTTTCGATGGCGACGAGCTTCTTTATATGCGAAACGAAAATTTTATCATCAACCGAGTCGGTCGGATGGAGCGGGAGTATCTAAAGGCTGCATGATGGAAGATCGACAGATTTTAATCCAAATCAGGCATGAGATAGAGCAGATCAAGCGGGCCATCATGGCAATACCTGAGTGGATCAGCATGAGCGATGTCGCCAAAGATCGGGGTATAAGCCGGCAATCACTCTGGATGCGTTTGCAAAATGGTGAGTTTGAACCGGAAGTGGACTTTAAGTACATAGGCAATAAAATCTATATTGCCAGAAGTGCCGTTTCAAGAATTCAAAGGAAACGGTCATGAAAAGCTATAACAAAACCGGCCTCTTTGTGCGGAACAACACCATTTATGTGCAAGGTAGCATTAATGGCAAGTTCTACCGCAGAAGCACGAAAAAGCCGGCGACAAAAGCAAATTTAGCGTGGGTTAAACGAAATGCCCATGATGTTCTTTTAAAACTTGTCGGCAAGCCATCTGATCCTAACAAGGAGATTCTCTTCGAGGATTTCGCAAAAATCTCGTTAGAAGCAAGTGCCGCTAACCGAAAAGAGAGCACCAATAAAAAATATATTGGTGATTATGAACGTCATATATTACCATACTTCAGGGGATGGAAACTGCATGAGATCCGCTCAATGGATCTGAAACATTGGCAGTCCAAGCTCCTTAAATCCGGTCTTAGCGGCAAATATGTCATGAATATCCGTAACGTGTTTCGGGGCATTTTACAAGACGCTTTTATCGATGAAATCATCGAACGAAATCCATTCGATCGGGTAAAATCACCAAAGATTTTAAAACCTGAAATTTACCCGTTTAGCCTCGAAGAGGTCGAACTTCTACTCAATACAGCCAGTGGATGGTTCAAAAACTATCTGACGACGGCTTTTTTTACCGGTATGCGTATTGGTGAACTGCTCGCTCTGAAGTGGGAGGATGTCAACTGGCATGAGAGAGATATCCGAATTGCTCGCGCGGTAAGCCGAGGAACGATCAGCACTCCAAAAACAGAGAATAGTGTTCGAGAAGTGGATATGCTTGAGATTGTCGAAAAAGCCTTGAAAGAGCAGTACAAATTGACAGGACTACAAAACGGGTTTATTTTTCTCAACCAGTATGGAGACAATTTCACCCAATATGAGAAACTTGTTAGGTATCACTGGAAGCCTTTATTGCGAACTTGTGGGATCAATTATCGTGTGCTTTATCAGACACGCCACACTTTCGCATCGATCATGCTTCAACAAGGCGAAGAGATTCCGTGGGTTTCTGCCATGATGGGTCATAAAGACATCCATACAACGTTAACTCGTTATGCGAGGTACATACCAAGAGAAAGGAGGCGGCGGGCCAAATTTATCGAATCGCTTAACATCAAAGTGGGTTAAAAAAGTGCACAAAAACTGCATAGATTTGAGGTTAGGGGTTTGAAAGTATGTTATTTAGGAGTTTGAAGTGGTGCGGACGAGAGGACTTGAACCTCCACGCCTTGCGGCACCAGATCCTAAGTCTGGCGTGTCTACCAATTCCACCACGTCCGCATGCTGAGAGCGGAAAACAGAGATCGGATAACGAAAT
>JALUJE010000144.1 GCA_027057185.1 Helicobacteraceae bacterium
GCACCAAAAGCACCGTTGAGATTAACGGAACGAAGTGCTACCTTAGCCTGCGAAATGGCGTAGAGTTTTAAATAGGTTGCTTCAACGCTTTCGCAGGAAGCATCGTGAAAAATGAAGACCACACGAAATTCTCCTTCACGACATCCTTCTTGTTTAAGCTGGTTGTAGAGTGCTGAAATCACCTGAATATTTTTGTGTGCATCGCCTATGGCTTCATCACAATAGGGAGTAAAGGCACTCAGGCAGCTCTCCAAAAATGCGATATTCACATTGCAGACAACCTCATTGGCACTGCAGTCAACTGTGATGTTCTGCTCGCGTAATGCTTCAATGAAGATAGCAGCACTGCCAAAATTTTCATTCCAGTTAATCAGTGGATAGCTCGCCTGAAGAACTTTATCGACATGCAATTGTCCATAATCGACGCGGCAGATGCCAAAAGCCAAGGGATTTTGGTAGTTTGGTCTGGATGTGATGGTCTCAACATAGGCCTTAAAAGCTTCGGTAGTTTCAATAACGTTCATGGTATAGTCTCTCTTAAATAATTTGTGAAATTTTAGCATAAACATTTGAAATTACTTAAAATAATTGCTAAACTCATAAGACGCTTTCAGGAGTGATAAGAGCCGTGCTATACTACAAATAATCAATACGAGACAGGAAATAATTTTATGACAGCAAAATGGTTAACACTGCTTCAGGAAAATGACTACATTGGTGTGAAGCAGTACCTTAAATCGGGTGCTGATGTTAATGAGTGCACCGAATCGGAAGAAAATGTAATTTCATGCGCACTGCGTTTTCGCTGTGATAATGAGCTGATTGATCTGCTCATTGAACACGGTGCCGATGTCAATGCCTGCGACAGCGAAGGTGTGAGTGTGTTTGAATATGCTATTACGTACAACAATCTGGCATTGGTAGAGTCTATGATCGGATCAGGTATTGATGTGAACGAAACCCGACGTAAAAGTGGATTTACTCCCTTGATGGCGGCAGCCTGTTATGGACGAGTGAAAATGTTGGAGCTCATTTTACAGGCCGGAGCCGATAAAGAGCGACTGGACAATAGAGGTTTTAGTGCGTACGATTTTGCACGAAAAATGCAGAAAAAGCGTATGGTTGCACGACTCCAGGAGTGAGAATCACTACGCTTCCTCGAGTATCTCGTAAGTAATTTGGTTGTTCTCGAGGAGTCTGAGAAATATTGAAAAGGTGTACTCCAGAAGCTTGATGTTTACAGATAACAAGGAGAGTTCAACCATGGCATGTCCGTTGTTACGTAGCATGGGCAGTGAGGAAAGTTCTATCTCATTGGGAACCTCTTTCATGGCATCGATCAGCGTATTTTCACTGGTGTGGGCACGTAGGGTTTTACGGTATGTTCGGCGTGCGGGAACAAGGTGATACTTCAGTGCGGTCCCAACCCTAGGATGTGCCACGTCTGGAAATCCCGGAACAAAACAATAGCGTCTTTTCAGGTAGAATCCCGACATATTGTTAATGGGATTTTCAAGTAGTTCGGCACCTTCAGGAAGATCTGCCATGTGGATACGGTGAGGGTATGCATCTTCTCCAAAGCGCTCAATAATGTTATGGGAAAACTGTTGATGACGCACAGGCGGTTTACATGTAAATACCTTCGCAGCAATATCGCGAGTGAGATCATCGGGAGTGGAACCGATACCACCAAAACTGAACATTACGGCATTTTCATCATCTTTGACGAGCTGAAATATTTTTGTTATAAGTGCTGCATCGTCTTTGATGGTTAAGGAGGCAAAAAGAGTATGTCCGTATAAGGCTAACGTTTTTTGAAGAAAGGCAAAATGTTTGTCCTGCCGCCTTGCATTTAAAATTTCTGTACCGATAATTACTGCATAAACGTTCATTCATCTCCATAATTTACATGTATTTTTAAAGTATTATAGTAGAATTATAATTCAAAAGGAACATTATGACCCATGCACAACAACTGTATAAACTGCTTGAAGAGGAAGTGATTGCCGATGTCGAAGATCATATTGATTACCTCTATGATCTTATTGCCAAGAAGAAAGCAACACTAGAAGACCAGGATGATTTACGTGAAGCACAGGGAATTTTAAAAGAGTTCAAAGAGACGCTCAATGACATTAACAACGGTGAGATGAGTGATGAGGAGTGTCTCGAACTTATAGAGGAGCTGGAGCAGATGCGTTCATTAGAGGAGGACTAAGCTCCTTTGATACCTATTGAATCACAAACTCCGTAAAATAGACATTGTTAATATGCCCGTCACGTAAGCGCATATTGAGTTGTTCGGTAATCTGCTCTTTAAGTTTGTCTTTACCCTTGGCTGTCGAAATTTCATCTAAAGATTTTGAAGAGAGCAGACGAATGATAATATCGCGAATGACTGCTTTTTTATTGTCAAGTTCGGCGGCAAGCTCTTCACCGTCAATCTCAAGGTTCATCTCTACTTTTAAGTACCGTCTGCCACTCTCTGAAAGCAGATTCACCGTAAACGTATCCATGGGAAACATTAAACCAATCTCGGTAAAGGGTCGCACACTATTGGGGTTACCCGAAGAACGTTGTGTCTGGTCCACTTGCCGCTCTTGAGCTGTCGGAGTACTTTGTACAGCACTCTCATCATCACCGCCGCTCATTAAAATAAAAGCAACGGCACCGACTAAAATAACCAAAATGAGCATAACAATGACAATGATGAGCATTAATGAGCTGGATGATTTTTTTTCCGGAGTACCAGGATCTTTCACTTCTTCTGTTGCCTCTTCTGCCATGATTATTCCTTATTTTTAATGTAATAATATTATTGTAGCAGTTTTATAGCTACCCTGATATATTTTCAGTTGATACTATCTGCTTAGTTGCTATAATATCGGCAATATAAAGGAATACATTATATGATTGAGAGTATTTTAAGTTTTTTTGGTCGTCCTTTTGTCTCATTTTATAACCAAAGTATTGGCTTTGGCGCCTTTTTACTGTTTCAGCTTAAGATGCTTCCCAAAATGCTTCTTTTTGTCAAACGATTTAAACTGTTGATTGCGCAATTAGAAACTATCGGTTATGGAACACTAGGGGTTGTTACATTAACGGCGCTCTTTACGGGGATGGTGGTGACCATTCAGCTTTATAACGGTTTTCATGACTTTGGCGTAGAGACATTTATCGGCTATACGGTGTTTATCTCCATTACCAAAGAACTCGGACCGGTTTTTGCAACCTTAATGCTTATCTCACGCTCCATCAGTGCTATGGCGGCAGAGTTAGGCATCACGCGGGTTACGGAGCAGAT
>JALUJE010000145.1 GCA_027057185.1 Helicobacteraceae bacterium
CTCATCTATCTTTTTTACTTTAGCAAACGTTATTCTACCATTATTAAAACATAACATACGTTAAACAGATTAATTTTTAGAATGTATTTCAAGTAATCTCATACATTTTCTTTGTACGTGTGCACTCTGAAAAGAGCGTGTTGTATGCTATTGCATGCGTGCATCTCCTCAATGACGTTTCATCGACATTATCAAGAAAAAGCTATAATCACGCTTATGATACACAATACTAACTTCAAAGCCCAAACACCTTACGAACCTTCAGGGGATCAACCCCAGGCCATCCAGGCGCTTTCTCAAAGTATTTTAAATGGTAATCGTTACCAGACGCTCGAAGGGGTTACCGGTAGCGGCAAGACCTACACCATGGCAAAGATTATTGAAAAGACCCAAATGCCGACAATTATTATGACTCACAACAAAACGTTGGCGGCACAACTGTACTCTGAATTTAAAACCTTTTTTCCCAACAATCATGTGGAGTACTTCATCTCCTACTATGACTACTACCAACCCGAAGCGTATATTCCGCGTCAAGATCTGTTTATTGAAAAAGACAGTGCTATCAACGATGAGCTGGAACGACTGCGCCTCTCGGCAACTGCCAACTTATTGAGTTATGACGATGTGATTGTCGTAGCATCGGTCTCTGCCAACTACGGTTTGGGGGATCCTGAAGAGTACGAGAAAATGGTACAGATACTCGACATCGGCTATGAAATTTCACAAAAAGCACTACTGTTGCGGCTTATTGACATGGGATACAGCCGTAACGATACCGTTTTTGACAGCGGGCATATTCGCGTGAGCGGTGATGTTATTGATATCTATCCACCCTACATGGAAGACCAAGCCGTCCGTATTGAATTTTTTGGTGACGAGGTCGAGTCCATTAATATGTTTGAAGTCATCAGCAACAAACGACTTGAGAGTTTAGATAAAGTCACCATCTATGCTACCAGTCAGTTTAGTGTGACTAAAGAGAAGCTTTCCCGTGCCATCAAACGTATTGAAGAGGAGCTTGACGAACGACTGGACTACTTTTTAAAAGAGAATAAGATCGTTGAAGCCCAGCGGCTGAAACAGCGTACCGAATTTGATCTGGAGATGATGGAAACCGTGGGAATGTGTAAAGGCATTGAGAACTACTCCCGCCATCTGACTGACAAGCAACCGGGTGAAGCTCCCTATACCCTGCTGGATTATTTCGATATTCATCATAAAGAGTATCTGGTTATTGTCGATGAATCCCATGTTAGCCTGCCACAGTTTCGCGGCATGTACGCCGGTGACCGCAGCCGTAAAGAGGTGTTGGTCGAACACGGTTTTCGACTCCCCAGTGCTCTGGATAATCGCCCGCTTCAACTTGAGGAGTACATTGTCAAGGCACCGCATTACCTCTTTGTCTCTGCTACACCAAACAGTTATGAACTGGAGCGCTCTTCTGTCGTTGCAGAGCAGGTGATTCGTCCTACCGGATTGCTTGATCCGCAAATTACGGTGAAATCATCCGACAATCAGGTCGAAGACCTACACGATGAAATAAAAAAAACCGTAGCTAAGGGAGATCGTATCCTCGTCACGGTGTTGACTAAAAAAATGGCAGAAGCACTCACCAAATATCTTGCCGACTTCGGCATTAAGGTTCAGTATATGCACTCCGATATTGACGCCATTGAGCGCAATCAGATCATAAGAGCACTTCGCATGGGTGTGTTTGATGTGCTCATCGGCATTAACCTGTTACGAGAAGGACTCGATCTGCCCGAAGTCAGTCTAGTTGCCATTTTAGATGCTGACAAAGAGGGGTTTTTACGGAGCGAAACGGCACTCATTCAGACCATTGGACGCGCCGCGCGCCACATTGACGGACGGGTCATTCTCTATGCCAACAAAATCACCGGTTCCATGGAGCGTGCCATTGCCAAAACCCAGGCACGTCGTGAAAAACAGGATGCATACAATAAAACCCATCACATCACGCCAACAGGGGTCAAACGTACCTTAGATGAGAATTTAAAACTCGAAGATGCCGGCGAGTTATACAATCGTAGTCAAAAAGCAGATAAAATGCCCGCATCAGAACGTAAAAAACTGCTCAAAGATCTTAATGACAAGATGAAACTGGCGGCAAAGCAGCTAGAATTTGAAGAAGCAGCACGACTTCGTGATGAAATTGCCAAAATTAAGCAACTCTAAATTACATGTAACATAAAGGATCTTCTTTGGAAGAAATGCTAAGCAATCTTAGTACCTACGGGTACATTATTCTCTTTCTCTACTCTTTTGGCGGAGGGTTTATTGCGCTGGTTGCTGCCGGCGTGCTCTCGTACATGGGAGAGATGAATCTCTACATCTCCATGCTCGTAGCCTTTAGTGCCAATTTCATTGGTGACAGTGTACTGTTTTACCTCTCACGCTACCACAAGAATGAAGTCATGAAATATCTTCACAAACATCGAAGAAAACTGGCACTCTCACACCTCTTGATGAAAAAGCACGGTTCATGGATTATTATTATGCAAAAGTTTGTCTATGGCATTAAAACGCTCATTCCGCTTGCCATTGGTCTGACCAAATATGACTTTATAAAATTTACCGTTTTAAATCTCATCGGTACGGCATTGTGGGCCTTGGCATTTGGTTTTGGCAGTTATGCCTCGGGCGAAGCCCTAATGAAAGTGTTTGCAGTTATTTCAGAAAAGCCCTATATTGCCCCGATTATCTTAATAGTTGTCGGTGGAAGCATTTGGCTATATATGGTGAAAGCTACGAAAAAAAGTGGTACACAGTAGAGGAATATTTCCTCTACTTACAGGTGGGGTCCGGCGGCAGAAAAGTCAAATTCACTGTCTTGAGTCTGATACTTTTTAAAGTTGTCAATGAACATCTGCGCCAGTTCATCGCGTTTTTTGTCAAACTCCTCTTTGTTTTCCCATGCATTTCTTGGATTAAGCACTTCGGGGTTAATATCACCCAGAGTTTTCGGTACATGCAGCGCAAACGTACGTGTAACATCGAACTCACTCTTATTTATCGATCCATCCAAAATAGCATTAATACACGCTCGCGTATCTTTAATGCTCATGCGTTTTCCAACACCGTAGGGGCCACCGGTCCATCCGGTATTGACTAAGTAAACATTAACGTTATGGGCATCGATCTTCTCGCCTAGAAGTTTGGCATACACGGTTGGATGCAACGGCAAAAATGCCTCACCGAAACACGCACTAAACGTTGCAACCGGTTCAGTTACCCCACGCTCAGTTCCGGCAACTTTTGCCGTGTATCCACTTAAGAAGT
>JALUJE010000146.1 GCA_027057185.1 Helicobacteraceae bacterium
ATAAAGTACTCATTTATATTGCCAATTTTTTAGAAAAATCTTTTGAAGCATGTCAATTGGTTCGTTTTGCCGGAGATGAATTTATTGTATTTTCTTCAACACAGGATATTGAACGGCTAAATGCTACGTTTCGAGAAGCCAGTGATGCCTTAACTCATAAAAAAATTCGTGCGACCAATGGTGATATCTTACCAATGGGATTCTCTTTCGGCATTGCCCTTTACAATAAAGGTGATACGTTAAAAGCGGTAATTGAAAAAGCCGACAAACTCATGTATGCCGATAAAGAGGCAAAAAAAGTATCACGGTCGTAATCTACGAAGCTCCTGCTCTATACTGCGAGCGTTGTGACAATACTGCTGTACAAGCCGATGAAAGGACGGAGCGTGGTTCATATGTTGAAGGTGTGCGAGCTCATGTATCACGATGTAGTCGATCTGTTTCAAAGAAAGTTTCATAACCGCACTGTTAAACGTTATCTTTTTTTTAGAGTCACAACTCCCCCAGCGTCGCTTCATTTTCCGGTAATGTATCTCAGAAGGATACAGTGCCATGACGTCCGAAAAATAGGCTATACGCTGAGGTAGGTAGTCGATACATGCATGTTTGTAGAAATGGTCATAACACCGTTGTAAGTGCTTGGAATTCACTACTCGAAGGCGAGAAACTGCCCTCTTAAGCGGTATTGCTATATCAGAATCAATACTATAAAGCCTGCCCAGGTAGTATAGTGTTTCCCCTAAAACGGCTGATTGACGTTGTGTCATACGCTCCAGTCGCTGGAGAATCCAGTGCTCTTTTTTCTGCACTATTTTTTGAAGAAGATCGCTATTGTTAATGGGAGTGCGAATCGTAACGGTACCATCATCTTCTATGGAAATATACGTATGTTTCTGTTGAGGTTTGTAGCAGTGACGAATATAAAAATGAGGATGATTAAGTAACGGTTTCATACGGTATGGGATCAGATGTATCAGCCAGAGCAAAACCTTTGAGTCGTAAACGACAACTATCACAGACACCACAGGCAAGACGCTCATTTTGGTAGCAGCTCCATGTCAAATGAAGTGGCACATGATACTGTAGTGCCTTGAGAACAATTGCTTCTTTTTTTAAGTGAATTAAAGGAGTAGCAATACGTAGTATCGTATCCTCTTTAGTACCGGCATTGATGCTTTGCGTCATACTGTCAATAAATGTCTCGGTACAGTCAGGATAGCCACTGCTGTCCTCCTCAACGACGCCTATCCCCAGTACTTCAGCACCTTCTTTTTCGGCAATAGCAGCAGCAATACTTAAAAAAATACCATTTCGAAACGGAACATATGTGACAGGAACACCCGATTCAATGCCCCCTGTGGGTACCGTAATGTTTCTATCGGTTAATGCTGATGCACCAATATCTTTAAAAAAATCCAGCTGCAGCGTATGACGCTGCAAGACATGTAAATCATCACAAATTGCGTGAAACGATCTCAGTTCTTTTTGTTGGGTTCGCTGTCCATAGCTAAAATGGACTCCAATAATGTCATAGCCTTCACGTTTGATACTGTATGCGGCAAGGGTTGAATCCATACCACCACTCATTATACATACTGCTTTATTATTTGCCAATATTCACCTCTTGAAAATCGTACGTTTTACCATCATATTGTATCATATCTGGGTACAATACGATTTATGATTGATTTTGAAAACCGAACGAACACTACCGTCAATATTGAACCGTTACAGCGCATTGCAGATGAACTAAATTGTGCCAATATTGAGTTGATTCTCACTGATGATGCCGATATGAAACGTATTAACCGAGAGTTTCGCAATATTGACACCACTACCGATGTGCTTAGTTTTCCCTATGAACCTATGCCCCACGCTCCTTTGGGAAGCATTGTTATTTCTTTGGATGCTATTACCCGTGTCAGTGATGCCATGGGCCATTCTTTTGACGATGAACTGACACTGCTATTTATCCATGGGGTATTGCATCTTATGGGTTATGATCATGAAACCGATGAGGGTGAGATGCGTTGTGAAGAGTCGCGACTCATTTTGCAATTTAATCTGCCAAAAAGTTTAATTATACGAAATGAGGAGTCTTAATGGATTTTGCTATTTTTATAGCGGCTATGGCGGCACTGGTTTATGGTGCCGATTTTATCATTAAAGAATCAGAACGCATTGCATTGCATTTTAAAATTTCACATTTTGTGATTGGTGCAACACTTGTTGCTTTTGGTACGTCTTTACCGGAGATGGCAGCTTCTATTATGGCATCAGCCGAGGGGAAATCCGATATGGCGGTTGCTAACGTTGTGGGTAGCGTGATGTTTAATATTACTCTGGTCTTAGGAGTCGTTTTTTTGATTGCACGGGCTATGAACCCACATCGGGATCTTTTTGCCAAAGACAGTGCGTGGATTTTATTTCCCGTTATTGTCTTTATCATTATGATTGCAGACAGGGAAATTAGCCGTTTTGACGGTCTGCTATTCTTGTTGTTAATGGTAGCATACCTTCTCTTTTTGTTTAAAGATGCCAAAGAAGATCTTGTCGGTGAAATCGATACAGATTTACATAAAGAAAAATTTCACTGGACGAAGACGATTGCTTTATTAAGTGTTGGGTTTGTTTTAACCATTGGCGGAGCCAATTTTGTTATTGAGAGTGGTAGCTCCATTGCGCGCATGTTTGGTATTAGTGAATGGATTATCGGCCTGTTTTTAATTTCTCTTGGTACGTCACTACCAGAACTGGTTGTCTCAATTGTTGCAGTAAAAAAGGGGCATGCCGACATGAGCATTGGTAA
Organism: Helicobacteraceae bacterium; assembly: GCA_027057185.1. Classification (GTDB taxonomy): domain Bacteria; phylum Campylobacterota; class Campylobacteria; order Campylobacterales; family Sulfurimonadaceae; genus QNZR01. The sequence continues at coordinate 2,810 of JALUJE010000146.1, forward strand.
TATCATTGGTTCTAATGTTGCCAATTTCTCTATGGTATTGGGCAGTGCCGCATTGGTGTCACCTTTAACCATGGACCTTGAAGCAAGCCGTTATGATATTATGTTGATGGTAGCATCATCGTTGGCACTACTGTTAATTTTAGCCAATAAGCTTTACAATAAATCTGCTGCCATTTTACTCTTTGTACTCCTGGCGCTGTTTATACAGAACTCTGTAGGAATTCTTTAAGGGTTTAAAGAAGCGCCCTTAAGAGTAATATATTTTTTCTCAAGTAGTTTATCGTAAATTTTTGAGACAATATCACCGGCTGCTGCACCCCCATGACCGCCATGCTCGACTAAAACGGTCACAATATATTGTGGGTTTTTGTAGGGTCCATATGCCGCCAACCATGCATGCGAACGTCGATAATACTCCATATCTTCTTCACTAATGCGCTCTTTGATCTCTTGAGGAATTCCGACAACCTGTGCCGTACCCGTCTTTCCGGCAATCGTCACTTTGGAATGTATGTATTTTGTGGCAGTACCTTTTTTGTGATTACAGACTTCATACATGGCGCGTCGAATTAGTGGCAGTTTCTGTTTCTCTTCATATGACAGTACATCCTGACTCTTACTATGATTAGTAATATTACCGATCTTTTTGACAATATAGGGCGTAATCAGTTTTCCTGTTGCCATCAATGCCGTAAATTGAGTAATTTGAATGGGTGTCGAAAGAAAATCTCCCTGACCAATGGAGCTGTTGAGTGTCTCACCGATATACCATGGCTGGTTATATTTTTTGCGTTTCCAAGCACGACTGGGCACGGTACCTATAAATTCTCGAGGCAGATCGATACCCGTTTTTTTCCCTAAGCCATAGCGTTTTAAAATATTACTCATCTGTTCTATTCCGACTTTGAGGCTTCCTTTGTAAAAATAGATATCACAACTCTCTCTAATCGCTTTAATCAGTGCTGTTTCTCCGTGTCCCCAGCGTTTCCAACAACGAAACTTTCGATTGCCGAGTTTCATGGAACCTTTACATGTAAATGCCTCCCACTCACTGAGTTCCGTTGTGACATATCCTAATCCCAATCCCGTTTTAATAATGGAACCCGGGGGATAAAGACCATGAATAATCTTGTTGGTAAAAGGAATGTTGGGATCATTAATCAATTGTTCCCACGCTTTAGTTGAGATGCCTCCGACAAATGTATTGAGATTATATTCCGGATAGCTTCCCGCAGCAAGCACCCTGCCCTCAACATCCATGACAATAACGGCACCGCTAATATCTTTAAAAAGCTCGGCAATATAGTACTGTAGATCAAGATCCAGATTGAGTTGAATATTTTGATTTTCCGTTGGCTTTTTGTAAGAGAGTTCGGCAATCTCTTTATTGAATGCACTCACTTTAATCACGCGCTCTCCGGCACTACCTTGAAGATAGCCATTATAGAAATTTTCAATACCACTCTTTCCCGTGGTACCGATCAGACGTGCATATGGATTATTTTTCATATCTTTTTCATTAGCTTTTGCAACATATCCAATAACATGTGCGGCAATACTTCCGTGAGGATAAAAACGTTTGGGGGCTGCGGTTATTTTGACATCTTCGAGTAAATTCATTTTGGAATAGACCGGTATGATTTCATCATACGAAATAAAATTCACCACAATAATCGGATTATGGTAATAACTGGAATCACGTCGTTTGTAAAGTTTCAGTAGCGCCGTTTCATCTAAATGCGGTAACAAATTTACAATCGAACGAATAACTTTCATCAGATGCTTACGATCACGTATGTGCGGTTTAATAGCAATTTTAAATCCCAGTTTATTAATGGCAATCGGTTTGCCGTTAGTATCACTAATCTCTCCACGAACGGGAGCAATGGTTTCCACCTTAATAGTGTTTTTATCAGAGAGTGCCTCGTAATACTTATTGGATTCAATGCTTAAATAATAGAGTCTTACCAACAGTGTCACCCAGGCAATAAAAAAAATGGAGACAATAATTTGTGTTTTCATAATAAGCTAATCACCAAAAATTCTACAAAAATATAAAAGGCGACATACAGATCAATTTTTGGCATGGGAAGCCAAAAAACGGTGTTGAGTACAATCGTATAGAGCCAAAAGCCAATATAAACCACAAATACATGTATAAACGTAATACATATTTTACATTTAAAAATCTTTTTAAGAGAAGGTACCAACAAATAGTAAAGTAGTAAAAAATAGACTAAAACACTTAATGTCAAGTAACCATAATTAGCCTCATAAACAACCAAAAAAGCCAAAATATACAAAAATAAGGAGAGTCGATTACTATCAAAACATTTAACAAAATAGAAAAACAGAACACCCAATAGCGGTGGCAATATTGGATAGATACTCGCCAGTGCCGAGTAGATACAAAAGAGCAGAAAGAGCGCAATAGCCGCTACAGGATTTTGACGAGAGAGACTTCGTTGCATATTGGAAAATGTTTGCATTTAATGCAATCTGCCCATATTTTATGTTCAGGAATGGATTCTTTAGGAATTTCAACAAATCCCAACGTTTCAAAAAACTGCTGTTGATAGGTTAGCGACAAGATCTTTTGTAATCCCAGCTCTTTCGCCTCTTCAACACACATATTAACCAAAGTGCTTCCTACGTGCTGACCTCGATATGCAGCATCAACAATGAGTGAGCGTACTTCAGACAGTGTTATGGTGTGGATATGTAATGCTACAAAGCCAATGAGCTTGTCATGATCGAAAGCGAGGGTATAGGAACGAATATTCGTTGAGATCTCATCATCACTGCGAATTAAAATGACGCCCTCATCAATTTCAGGCTGTACCAGTATCTGCATGGAGGCAATATCATGCAGTTGTGCTTTTCTATAATGTATCATGCTTATGACCCGTAAACAGCGTCTCATAAATAACATGTAAAAGCTGTTCAACTCCTTTTTTCTTGCTGTTGGACACCATTAAGGCATCAGGATATGCATGCTTAAGCCGATTGAACTCTTTTTGATTTAGCTTATCAATTTTAGTAAAAACCTGTAAAATATATTGATCTTCGCGGCAGGATTCATGTAAAAACTCATCTACCGAGGCATCAATCTCCAATTCCGGGTGTCGGGCGTCACGAAGATGAATAAAAAGTTTAATCTGAGAACGCTGTGCAATAAATCGGGTTAAATTCTTTTCCCAGTCTTTTTTTATGGACTTTGAGACTCTGGCATATCCAAATCCGGGCAAATCAACAAAAAAGGCTTTATATTTTTTAGCATTTTCACGATGCAGCAGGGTGATGTCAAAATAATTAATAAGGCGAGTTTTTCCGGGGGTTCCCGAAACTTTCGCGAGAGACTTACGTCCACTCAGTGTATTTAGCAGTGAACTTTTTCCAACATTGGAACGCGCCATAAAAACCACTTCATTTTGCAGTTCATTTTCCGGAGCCATGGCAACATTGGGAGCTGAGGTGATGAAGGTCGAATCAATTATATCAATCATCTGAAGGCTCATCGTTAATTTGAAACGTCATGGTTACCGGCTTATCGCTATCTCCTTGGGCTGTTGCCGTACCTTTGGTGAGATTGACAATAATGGTATCGCCTTTAATCGTATTGTCACTATCGAGCTGTGTCAGAAACACATTGTTATAAAAGTGATACTCTTTTGCCGCAGGGAGGAATACCGCTTTTTTTGCCCGACCCGTGTATGCCTCTGCATTGTTGGCATGAATCGTAAAGGTAACATTTCCATCGGCAATAAATTTTGTCGGTTTTCGCTGTTTGTTGGTAAATATCTCGACACTATCGGCACGGAGTTCATCCTGTCCTTTAAGAATTACTACGTGACCTTTAAAAAGTGTCACACCCTTATTTTCATCACTTTCAAAAAGATCCGCAGAGATTTTTAGCTCCTCAGATTGTAGCGATACAAGTAACAGTACTATTAATACAGTGGTTCGTAACATTCTAATGTGCCTTACTTAAATGATATACCGCATGCACATTTTTTGCCTGAACGGTATTGGCTTCACTATTATACTGTAGTTCATATCCCCTAAAAGTCCCCTCACTGTTTTGCAATTCAAATGACTCGGTGGTCGTGGCGGTATGCAAACTTTCATCATAGCGTGCCTCATCACTTTTAAACATAAAATCTGCTCCCTTTTTATAGAGTACATCACCACTTAGGTAGAGAATATTTTTCTGGTAAACAGCCACTTTTGCCGCCATACTCTGCTGCTCATGATTTGCTTGACTGGTATAGTTAATATCGTATACCTCATAGCGATCTTCATACCGTTTTCCAAAGCTTCCTTGCAACATCATACGCAGTCCCTCAGTGCCAATATCATACAGTTTAAAGGCTTTGAGTTCCAACATTGCCGTATCATTATGTTCAAATGTTTCAATGTGCATTGGTTTAAACAGAAAGAAAATGGCTACCATCATTAGGCATAGCAGTAAAAAGAAGGTATTAATACTCACTGCCATAATGCTACAAAAGCGCCTTCTTCACCATTTTCTTTTACGATACACTCTATCATTTCCCGTACGGCGCCCTCACCCCCGGAACGATTCAACGTATACCGAGCAGACTCCTGAATATAGATGGAGCCGTCTTTAGGTGTAAAAGAGAGACCAACACGTTGTAGCATTTTGTAATCATTTAAATCATCACCGATGGCAGCAATATTCTCCCATTTCAAATGGAGCCGGAGTCGTAACGTTTCCAAAACGCTCTGTTTATCTTTTACACCCTGAAAAAGATGTGTAATACCCAGTTCTTTGGCGCGGCGTGCTACTATGTCTGAGTTTCGACCGGTAATGATGGCAACGTCATGCCCCAGTTTCATCCAACTGACAATGGCAAGACCGTCCTTGACATTAAATGCCTTAATTTCATCACCTTGAGCCGTGTAGACAATCTTGCCGTCTGTCAGGCAGCCGTCAACATCTAAAACAATGAGTTCAATCACAGCACGCCTTTAGTGCTGGGAATTCCCATACGTTCATTGGTGCTGATGGCACGTCTTAAAGCCACTGCTAAAGATTTAAATGTCGCTTCAATAATATGGTGACGATTTTTTCCTCGCTGCATAACAAGATGCGCCGAAACACCCGCATTGAGCACCAAAGCTCTGAAAAACTCTTCGACCAACTCTACATCAAAATTACCGACTTTTCCATCTAGTAGTACATCATAATACAGATAAGGACGATTACTTAGGTCAAGATCACAGCTCAATGCCGCTTCATCCATAACTATGGTGGCACTACCAAAACGTTCTACCTTCTCGATAGGATAGATCGCCTCATTAATAGCCTGTCCCAGGACAATGCCAACATCTTCGACACTGTGATGATCATCAACATGTGTATCACCTTTACATGTAATATTCAAATCTATTAAGGCATGTTTTGAGAAACTTTCGAGCATATGATCAAAAAATCCTATGCCCGTAGCGATGGTACTTTTTCCTTCGCCATAAAGTGCCAGTTTGACATGAATTTCTGTCTCTTTCGTCTTACGATACTTCTCTATCATCTCTTAATCCCTTACAATAAATGCATGTTGAAAATGTCCCGATGCAATAAAATCACGAGCTTCATCTTCACTCTTAAAGCCTTTAAGCCAGACTCTAAATAGTCGTCTATTATTATACTCTGTATCTTTAATGATTGTGCTGTAACCCAGTGTATTATCATACTTTTCTTGTGTTATCATAGCACCTTCTGGCCGTTCAAATGAAGCAATCTGTACATAATATGCTCCCATCATCTGACGCTTTGGTCCTTGAGCCAAGCTCTTTTTTGTTGGCATATAGTGGGCATTTTTATCTTGAAACCCTAAAATTTCCAATCTTACCGGTGCCGTACCCGAACCGATCATACCCAGACGTTGTGCGGCTTCCTTGGAAAGGTCAATAATGCGGCTGTCTACAAATGGACCCCGGTCATTAATGCGTACGACTACCGATTTACCATTGTGAGTGTTTGTAGTGCGAACAATCGTATTCATCGGCAGTGTCTTATGTGCCGCTGTCATGGCATGCATATTATAGGTCTCTCCGTTGGATGTTTTTTTTCCATGAAAATTGGGGCCGTACCAACTAGCTCGTCCGCGCATTACCTCACCTACTTCTACCACGGTAGGATAATAGCGCTTCCCCCGGATGGTATAAGGACGCATCGTTGCTTTGGTATGTTTGAGCTGCTTTTTTGAGTAGTGGTGTGACGCAGAAGTATTGGACGTTCGGGTACTACAGCCCAGAAGAAGTAGCAAAGGCAGTAGCAGCAGTGCGACTCGAATCATTTAATACGCAACTTCTCGCCAATACGAACGAGACTACCGGTTTTATTATTCACCCGCTTCAATGTTTTAACCGAAAGGTTATGTACCCTGGCAATCGAGATGAGCGTATCGCCATTTTTGACCGTATAGGTAGTGTTTTCCGATCGTTTTCGTACCATTCGTTTTTTAGCATCAATAGGAATTATAAGTTTTTGTTTTAATGAAAGCTTATTACTTCTGAGGTTATTGAAATCTTTGATAATACCGTAACGCACCCCATATCTTTTTCCAATTTTTGAAAGGTTGTCACCCGGAACCACGGTATGTACCTTATAGATTTTCCGAAGATCAGCCGGTGTATATTTTTGATTGAAGTCCGCCAGTTTAATATAAGGAATATAGAGGTCATAGTGCGCTTCATAGGGAGGAATAAAGTCATATTTTAGATGTGAATTGAGCGCTTTTAGCTCATGTACCGGCATATCAATCAGTTTGGCAACACGGCTAATGCGCTCGCCTTTGGGTACACTAACAACCGACAATGAATATGCACTTGCACGATTGAGTAGATAACGATACTCACTTTTTAGTAAAAACAACTCATTAGACGCCATCATGGAAAATGCCACAATTTTACGTATGTAGATACGACTCTCCAGCGGAAGATATTTTTTTTCAGGGTCAAGCAGCGTTTTCAAGTCATCCGTACCGGCTTTTTTAATGGCGGCACTGACACGACCTTCACCACAGTTATATGCCAGTGCCGCAAGATACCACTTCCCAAAACGTTTATGCAGATAGGTCAGGTATTTTGCAGCTGCTTTCGTAGATTTAATCAGGTCGAGTCGCTCATCGACATAATCATCAATGTTGAGTCCCAAAAGTTTTCCGGTTTTTGGCATAAATTGCCACAGACCCGCCGCACGTTTATGTGATTCTGCTTTAAGATAAAAGTTGGATTCCGCCATCGCCAAATAGAGAAATTCCGAAGGTACATTACTATCGGTCAAAATATTTTTAATCGTTGGAATGAAAAGATAGGCATCCATCATAGAGTTGAAAAAGTGCCGATTACGCGCACGGCTAATATTTTTCTGTAATATCTCGTTTAGGACACTGTCATTTAAAAAAGTAGAGTCAATATCGAACGACTCTACAATGT
>JALUJE010000147.1 GCA_027057185.1 Helicobacteraceae bacterium
AATGTCCATTGTCGAAAGTTCCAAAGAAACTGTGACAATGGAAGAACACGCGCTGTTTGACGGACGTTATTTTGTTTTGGACTCTCTGGATGCTCTGGATGTGACACATCTTCGCCATATGATACAAAGCGGTATTGATGAGGTCATCTTTGCATTGACACCTTCTATTGCCAACGATGCCGTTATTCTATATATAGAAGATAAGCTTGAAGATTTACATGTAAATTTCAGTCGTATTGCTCAAGGGGTACCGACAGGGGTAAGTCTGGAAAATATTGATATGCTCTCACTCTCGCGAGCGCTCAAAGATAGGGTGAAAGTGTAGCAGTATTTATTGGCCGTTGATGCTTTTTGTGGTGCGACGTCGTCGGTGGTTGTTCACTTTTTTCGCATATACTCCTCCTCAATAAGTTTTATTTTAGAAGTTTATAGTAAAAAAGTTACACAATGGCTACAATAAAAAACTTTTCTTCATGTGTGTTTCAATCTGTTTATTGTTAAACTGCTTCTCGAGGAAAAGAGAAGAGGCTAATACCCCTTGACCCAATAGCATGTCGGCACCGTCTTTTGAAATTTTGTGATGCTGTTGTGCCAGCGCCAAAAATGGGGTTGTTTTACCGTAAATGGCATCGGCGCAGTAACGGCATGTTGCTATGAGTGGCTCTAGAAGTGCTAGGGGGACAGGGTACTCATTGTCGCATAGTCCCGCAGAGGTTGTGTTGACAACTAGGTCAAAAGATTGTTGGGGCATGCTATTCCAGGTGTGTGTGGGTATTCCCAGTGTCTCAAAATATTCAAGTCGTCCCTGAGAACGGTTCAAGACACTCACGCAGATTCCTTCGTCCATAAATTTTCTTACCAGCGCTTTTGCCGTACCGCCGGCACCAAGTACCAGTACATTGTTGATGGGTTCAAAGGGAGCTATGGCATAAAGAAATCCGTCGGCGTCGGTATTGTATCCGATGAGTTTTCCATGCTCATGAATAAGAGTATTTACGACGCCGATTTTTTTGGCAAAACCGCGTACCTCGTCACATGCCTCAAAGGCTGCCTCTTTATGAGGTACGGTGACGTTGGCACCACTGAGCTTCAGTGCAAAAAAGGTCTCTTTGAGCCGGGATCCGTCTTGAAGATGTACTCGTGTATAACAGGCATTGACATGTAAATGTTTAAAGACACTGTTGTGCATCAGTGGTGAGCGGGAGTGTGCTACCGGGTCACCGAAAATGGCAAAGAGTCTCATGGAAAGTTCAAATCATCCAGTGAGCTCATAAGTGCCCCGAGCTTGCTGTGGACTTCGAGGTATTCCATCTCATCAACCGAGTCGGCAACAATGCCGGCACCGGCCTGCAGGATGACTTTTTCGGGCATTACCAGTGCGGTACGGATAGTGATGGCACTGTCCATATTTCCGTCAAATCCAAAATAGCCGACAGCACCACTGTAAAAGCCGCGTTTGAGTCCCTCAAATTCGGCAATAAGCTCCATGGCACGAATTTTAGGAGCTCCGGTCATGGTACCGGCAGTAAAGGTGGCGGCAAAAAGATCAAACATATCTTTATCGTCTGCTAGTGTGGCCTCGACATCGCTGACAATATGCATGACGTGAGAGTAGCGCTCAATGTGCATCATATCTTTGACGGTTACCGTGCCTACTTTAGCAACACGTCCGACATCATTGCGCCCCAGGTCAATTAGCATGAGATGTTCTGCTAACTCTTTGGGATCAGCCAAAAGTTCCTCTTCAAGTTCCAGATCACGCTGTTTGGTATCACCGCGGCGACGTGTTCCGGCAATGGGGCGTAAGAGTAGTTCATTTCCGCTCAAACGCACCATGACTTCTGGAGAACTTCCGACAATGCTGAAGGTTTCATATTCCATTAAAAACATATAAGGCGAGGGGTTTTTGGTTCGTAAAATACGGTAAAAACTGAAAGGATCGACTTTTACGTGACGGGTAAAACGGTTGGTCATCAAAATTTGGAAGACATCACCGCTTCGTATCATCTCTTGAGACTGATGAACCATTTTGAAAAATTCTTCTTTTGAAAAAGAAAAACTGCCGTCGTCATCACCTTCAAGCGGTTGTATCGGGGTATAGCGATAACTTGATTTTAGAAGATCTTCAATGAGGTCAAACTGGGCAATCATTGCATCGACCTGACTAATGAGTGTGATGTTATGGTCTTTGTGTGAGTAGGCAACAATCATTTTAGGCAGAATGAGATCCATGTCGGGCGCGTTCATGGTATCATCAAGGTCTGCCATATACGATGCGAGCACGGGCTCAAATACCTGTACCATATCGTAACCGATAAACCCGATAAATCCATCAACATAACCCACACCGAGCTCTTTGACTTTCTGTTGATACTTGGCAGTATCTAGCTGCTTATAGTATGATTTTAAAAAGGCAAATGGTGAAATATCAAGAGATTCTACATTGCCGGCGGCGTCATGATAGCGTGTCGTATTGTCTTTGTAAACAAGGCGTTCCCGTGCTCCAATAATAATAAAACTGTAGTTTCCCTCCGAATTCCCGGCACTCTCAAAGAGAAACGTCACTTCATCTTGAAACTGCTCTTTGAGTTTGCTATATACGGCAATGGGCGCAAACTGATCCAGCATAAAGTGCTGCGAATGGATCACACTATACCTTTATGATAAACGCACCTTTTTCAATGCGTTTACGAATGGTAGAGAGAGCTTTTCGTGCTTCAGATTTACTGTTGAACGGACCGATGATGACCTTGTTGAGGGTATTGCCTTTGACAACAACCTTATAATAGGTATAGCTGTAGCCGCTACCGGTAATTTTTCTCAAAAAGGTGTTGTTGGGCGCATATTGTGAAAATGAGCCGACCTGCACATAATGTTTTCCATGTACGACATTTTTGGTATATCGGGCTTTGGGTTTTGACGCTGCCACTTTTTTTGCTACTGCATGCGGTTTCTGAACGGTAGGTTGTTTTACCACAACCGGCTTGGCTACCACTTTAGGCGTGGTTTTGGTTACAGGAGTTGCCGTCTTTGGTTGCGATGTTGTCTCTTCTACGAGAACGACTTTCTCTTCTACTAGAGGCGTGTCTTCTGCTACATCTTTTTGAAGGGATTCTTCTTTGAGTTTTTTGGCAATCTGGTTGATGTTGGCTTCACTCGAAGACTCTTCGACCACTTCAATGGGCTGAAAGAGAGGATCTTCATCGATAATTTTTTTGGCAACGGCCTCAGGTTCTTTGGGAAGAATCGGTTTGGGAAGATTCTCAATATTGTTTGATTGGAGTGAATTCATAATGAC
>JALUJE010000148.1 GCA_027057185.1 Helicobacteraceae bacterium
TTGAAATCTAATCCGAATCTCGATAACATTCCTGTTGCCGACGAGGTCAGAGTCGATAGTTTCGATGCCGATGCCAAGGCAGTAAAAAAAATGATTAAAGCAGCAAAAAAATTGTTGGATCATTACGAAACGCAAGCTGCTAGGGCCATACTGCTTCCTATGAAAGATGAAATGACACTCTCAACAACTTATGTGCCGATGAAAATGTATCCTGATGCGATGAAATCAGCGCAAAAAGCGCTTGAAGACAATAATGTGCAACGAGCTTTGAGAATTATGAAAACAGGGCTAGATACCGTGGTGGTTGAGACGGTGAGTGTTCCTATTACATTACTGACGGCGCAAGATCTCATTACGGTTGCATCTGAGCTCGATACGTCAAAAAAGAAAGAGGCATACCACCTATTGGATATTGCTTCTGATGAACTTCAAAAAGCCGTATTATTGGGTTATATTAAAAAATATGAAGATGAATACAAGACTATTAAAGAAGAGATTCGGGAAGTTCAAAAAGAGATTCGCGGTGACAATAATGTTGAAAAATTTTATGATCGCCTTAAAGAGCATTTTCATTCACTTATGCACAAAATAAGAGATGAAGTGACGACACGATAGTGTTCATAAAGATTAATTTTCAGGCTTAAATTGTCAATGTTTTTAGCTATAATTGCAAAAAAAACAGACAAGAGTAATCATGAACTTTATAGAAACACGTGGAAATGACGGAAGCCATCCTCTCACAGTAACCTTCTCTGAGGCGATTTTAAGTCCCATTGCCTCATTTGGTGGTCTGTATGTTCCCGAGACGCTCCCGCAGCTGGGTCGTGAATTTTTGGAAAAACATCAACATTCACACTATAAGGAGCTCGCGAGAGATTTTTTACATGTATTTGATATTGACATCGATCAAAGTGTTATAGAGGAAGCGTTGGCGTGCTACGATACCTTTGATGATCCAAAAAATCCGGTACCGGTGATTCAAGTTAAAGAAGACCTTTATGTGAGTGAACTCTACCACGGACCCACTCGCGCGTTTAAAGATATGGCATTGCAGCCGTTTGGAACGGTACTCTCTGCCATTGCCAAAGCGCGTAATGAGAATTATCTGATTTTAGCCGCGACAAGCGGTGATACCGGTCCTGCGGCACTGGAAACCTTTAAAAATCGGGAGAATGTTAAAGTAGCCTGTATGTATCCGGCACACGGAACGTCAGATGTTCAGCGCCTTCAGATGGTGACTGAAGAAGCACCTAATCTGAAAGTGATCGGTATTCAGGGAAATTTTGATGATGCCCAAAGCGCACTGAAAAATTTATTGGCGTCATCACGCTTTAATGCGGCACTGAAAGCTAAAAATGTTGCACTCTCAGCAGCCAATTCCGTTAATTTTGGACGTATTATTTTTCAGATTATCTACCACATTCATAATTATCTTGAATTGGTGCGTCAGGGTGCCGTTGTTTTGGGTGAGAAGGTCTATTTGAATGTTCCAAGCGGTAATTTCGGAAATGTACTGGGGGGATTTTATGCCATGCAGATGGGATTGCCGGTGGAGAAACTCGTTATTGCTTCGAATGAAAACAATATTTTAACCCGTTTTATTCATACCGGAATTTATGATATGCGTGAGAGTGAACTGATTTTAACGACATCTCCGGCAATGGATATTTTAAAATCTTCCAATGTTGAGCGTGTATTGTATGCTCTTTTTGGAGCTGAACGTACTCGGGAGCTGATGCATGATCTCGATACTCAAAAAGTTTACCGTCTAAGAGATGCAGAGTTGGAAAAACTACAGACGTTCTTTTCGGCAGATTATTGTAGTGATGATGAGGGGAAAGCGTATATAAAGCAGGCGTTTAAAACAGGGTATCTGATGGATCCACATACGGCAACTTGTTTTAAAACGTATGAAACCTGCAAAGAAAAAGATCTTGTGATGATTGCCTACTCAACGGCGGAATGGACCAAATTTTCTCCTACGATTGCCAATGCGCTAACGGGTGAGGAAGATGTACAAGACCGTGTGGCTTTGGCATCTATTTCAAAAGAAGCGAATGTAGCAATTCCTCCCATGATTGAAGCACTTTTCAGTAAAAAAATAGTCCATACAGACAGTATTGCAAAAGAGAGTATCGAAGCAGAGATACTCGCCTTTTTGTAGCTTATTTGCTGCGATGCAACGGATGCTGATAGTCGTTACGTTCACATCCGCTCTGTAGTGTAGCAATACTAAGTAGTACGGCGCTGATTAGAAGTAGCTTTATCATTCCATTATTCCTCCTCTTTCATTTTTTTTAAGGGACATGCTGTTTTCCATATTCTTAATCTCAATATCGCCAGAAAAGAGAATATCTTTATTGGCTTTAAGCGCTTTTTTATTGATTTTATCGGGGTAGTCGATATTGCGTAGGATATGCTTGATACACTCAATACGTGCTTTTTTCTTGTTGTCGGATTTAATGACGGTCCATGGTGCATGTGTGGTGTGTGAGGCTAGGAGCATGGAGTATTTAGCTATAGTGTATTTATCCCACAGCTCTTGAGATTTTTGATCAACCGGAGAGAGTTTGTACTGTTTGAGTGGGTCAGTTTTTCGTTTTTCAAAACGACGGGCCTGCTCCTTCTTAGAGACAGAGAAATAAAATTTAAACAAAATAATATCGGAGTTGACTAACATACGTTCAAACTCGGGTACTTCGTGTAAAAATTCTTTATGATCCTCTTGCGTACAAAATCCCATTACCGGTTCGACACCGCCGCGATTGTACCAACTTCTGTCAAAGAGCACAATTTCACTCGCAGATGGCAGATGGGAGCTATAACGCTGAAAATACCATTGAGAACGTTCGGTGTCGGACGGTTTGTTCAGCGCGACGACACGGGCACCACGAGGATTAATATGTTCAGTAATACGCTTGATGGTACCCCCTTTTCCCGCAGCATCACGTCCTTCAAAGATCATGAGCAGTTTCTTCCCTTTATCTTTGAGGTGGTTCTGCATTTTTAAGAGTTCAATTTGTAGAGTGCGTAACTCTTTTTCATACTCTAAGACCTCTTTTTTTACCCACACGGCAACCCGTTTTTTTTCTTTTTTTTTGTTACGCTTCTCACCATCTTGCTTTTGTGCTTTTAATCTCTTGTTCTTTTTTTTACGTCGCTCCTCATGTAGGAGTTCTTCAAGTTTGGAATTGTCTTTAAATTCATCTTCTATCATATCGCGTTTGCTTCCCATAAATACCCTTTATTAGCCTTTATACGCTTAATTATAAAATAGAAGAGTTTAA
>JALUJE010000149.1 GCA_027057185.1 Helicobacteraceae bacterium
TCAGCTTGAAGTGGGTGATGTCGTATTTTTTGGTGCCGGCGAGAAAAAGAGTGTTCTTGACTATATGGGACGTTTTAGAATTTTCTTGGCAGAGCATGAAAAAATGTCGCTAATCGACAACGATCGTTTTGAATTTGTCTGGGTCGTTGACTTTCCGATGTTTGAAATTGATGACGGACGTGTCAAAGCCCTGCACCACCCCTTTACTATGCCGCGAGACTTGAACCACGAGCATGTCGAAGATATTGAGTCGGTTGCCTATGATATTGTGCTCAACGGTGTTGAGCTTGGTGGCGGTTCCATTCGTATTCATCAAGAAGAAATTCAGACCAAAATTTTCAACCTTCTGGGTATTGACGCAGAAGAGCAACAGGAGAAATTCGGCTTTTTACTTGATGCTCTCAAGTTTGGAGCACCACCACACGGCGGGTTTGCACTGGGATTGGATCGACTCATTATGATCTTGGCAAAAAAAGAGAGTATTCGTGATGTCATTGCTTTTCCAAAAACACAAAAGGCATCATGCCTCTTGACCAAAGCACCCAGTGCAGTCGACAACACGCAACTACGTGATCTGCATATTCGCTTACGTGAAAGTACCAAAGCGTGAAAAAGCTCATTCTCATCATTGGAGCGCCAGGCTCGGGAAAAACAACCGATGCCCAATGTATTGCACAGCGCAATCATAAACGTATCACACACTATTCAACAGGTGATATGCTCCGTGCCGAAGCTGCCAGTGGCAGTGAACAGGGGCAAATTATTAATGCCTATATTTCCCAGGGTAATATCGTCCCCATCGACATTGCCATTAAAACCATTGTCCAAGCTATTTCCAAAGCTCCGACACCGGCAATCATTTTAGATGGGTATCCACGGAGTGTGGAACAGATGGAGGCATTAGAACATTATCTGCAAAGCAGTCATGAAGTTGCACTGGTTAGTGTCATTGAAGTTCATGTGAGTGATACTGTTGCTCGGGAGCGTGTTGTCGGTCGTGCCCGTGGGGCTGATGATCATCATGATGTTTTTGAGCGTCGTATGACAATTTATACAAAACCGCTAGCTGCTATTGAAGCATATTATCGCAGTAAAAACTTGTTGCATATCATTGACGCAGAGCGTAGTATTGACGCCATTGTTGATGAAATGGAAGCCTACATTATTTCAAAACTATAACTATAACAACGGGAGAGCGTATGAACATTATTTTATTGGGTGCACCGGGTGCAGGAAAAGGAACACAGGCACAATTTCTCTGTAAGAAATTCAACATCCCACAGATCTCCACCGGCGATATGTTACGCAGCGCCATAAAAGAAGGTACCACACTGGGTACCCAGGCAAAACAGGCTATGGATGCCGGACAACTGGTGAGCGATGAGATTATTATCGGTCTGGTCAAAGAGCGTATTAGGCAAGACGATTGTAAAAATGGTTTTCTATTTGATGGTTTTCCTCGCACCGTCGTCCAGGCCGATGCCATTGCTCAGGCCAATATTGCCATTGACGCTGTTGTGGAGATTGATGTACCTGATGAAGAGATAGTCAAACGCATGTCGGGTCGTCGAGTACACCCTGCATCGGGTCGAACGTACCATATTATTTATAATCCGCCTAAAATAGAAGGAAAAGATGATGTAACCGGCGAAGATCTGATGCAACGTGACGATGATGCCGAAGCCATTGTCAAAGACAGATTACAGGTGTACCATGAGCAAACTCAGCCACTTATTGACTACTATATGAATCGTGCCAAAACAGATAAAAAACTGAAATACATCCGTGTTGACGGCACTCAGGAGATTGCTACCGTTGAACAGAGTATTATGTCACAATTGCTCTCATAGTTATTTTCATTGTTGTTTCTGCCGAGAGTAACCATAAATGATTTTTACATGTCATATTCGCCCAGCATACCCGCTAAAAAACCGCTGGCGAAAGACCACTGAAGATTGTAGCCGCCACATGGTCCGTCCAAATCAAGTACTTCACCACAAAAATAGAGATTATGCACCAAACGGCTCTGCATAGTACGCGGGTTCACCTCTTTGAGCGTAATGCCGCCACGAGTAATCATCGCTTTAGCAAAGCCATCATGTCCAATGACAGTTAGCGGCATATTGACCAATAATCCTAAAAGTTTAGCACGGGCACTGCCTGCTTGCTTACTCCAGTGGCGTTGCGGTTCAATCGAAGCAATTCTTCCAAGCTCATAGCTTAAAGAGTCGGGAATCAGGGTACGCAGAAGCGCTTGAGTACTTTGGTACGGGTTGGTCTTGAGCGTCCTTTTGATCTGCTCAGTAAGTTGGGTTTCGTTCATTCCTTGTACAACATTAATATGTAGCGGTACTTCAGCATAATGCTCCAGCAGCGGTGTAATCTCGCGAGAAAAATCCAATATGACCGGACCGCGAATTCCCATATTGGTAAAGATTAAATCGCCCGTAGCCCGTATGGTTTTGGCTTTAGGAAGCGCAATGCGTACCGTCGCTTTGGCAATTGTGTCGGCACGACATTGTTTTACCCACTGTTCTTTCGTATGTAACGGCATCATAGCCGGATATAGAGGTGTCACCGTATGCCCCATTGATTGGGCTAGCACATACCCTTGACCCTCGGCTCCGAATTGGGGGTAGCCCAATCCGCCGGTTGCTACAATGACATTGGTTGCTTTATAACTGCCCCGTTGTGTTATGACACTATGAAGTTGATCTTCCGTTGCATGTAACATTTCCACACGCTCAAGACAGCGCACATCTACGTGTAAACGCTGTAGCTCCATCTCCAGGGTATTGAGAATACTCAACGAATTATGGGATACGGGAAAAACACGGTATCCATCAGGAGCATGACTCTCAACACCAAGCGAGCGAAAAAAATCCCTTAATGTATGGTGATCACATGCACGCAATGCCTCAGTCATAAAACGACCTTGTCGACCAAAACATTCCATAAACTGGTCGTTTGGCAGTGTATTGGTAAGATTACAGCGACCGCCACCGGTTGCCTTGAGTTTCGCACCGAGTGTCGGTAGTTTCTCTAACAGCAAGACCTGATGATTGCGACGTGCAGCAGTAATGGCAGCCATCATCCCTGCTGCACCCGAACCAATTACAATTAGATCATACACCATGGTAGTGTGACCCTTTACATGTAAATTTAACGCTTGGAGAGGGCATGGACAATAGTGTAAGTAACGTCAATCATAATCTCGAGCTCCTCATGAGTAAAACAATACGGCGGCATAAAGTAGATGACAGGTCCTAATGGTCGTACATA
>JALUJE010000150.1 GCA_027057185.1 Helicobacteraceae bacterium
GACCAATGCCCTTGCCTGTGGTGCCAATAGCCTGGTCTCCTTTCAAGCGTTCTCGTGCCTGATCGATACAGGCATGATACGGTAGATTCAGATGTGCCTTGTCAGAGATAAACAGTCGTCCTTCAAGGTTGTCAAATTGGCGCATCTCTTCAATAATGGATTCTGGAGACAGTACAACACCATTACCGATAATATTGATCGCTTTGGGATTAAGTACCCCAGAAGGGATTAAATGTAGTGCATAACGCACCCCATCAACCCAGATGGTATGTCCGGCATTGTGTCCTCCCTGAGAGCGACACACCATGTCATATCGTTGTGCCAACATATCGACAATCTTGCCTTTCCCCTCATCTCCCCATTGCACACCAACAATTACGTCTGCTCTCATCTGTTTCCTTTTGTCATTTTTGCTTCGAGAACTTCATCAATATGGATAGCAAAGCCTACCGAAGTTCTTGCTTCGTTACTGTAACGTCCGCCACTGGCATAGACATCATTGTCCTCGATTACCCTAAAAAAGAGCTCATCGTAATAGAGCATTTCAGCATAATACAGCGGAGCAATCACGCTATTGTGATACGCCACTTTCGAACTGATCTCTTTAATCTTTAGCAGCTCGGTCTTAATGGCATCGGGTACCAGAGCAATAACCTCATCAATTTGCTCCACATGTTGCAGGTACACCAGCTTTCTCAGCCAGTCAATCTCTAAAGCAAGAAGTTTTTCAATATTAATATGCCGAAAATCATCCAGTGCAATATCGAACATTTCTACCAGCTTTTTTGGAATATTAATATTGCTGATTTGCAATAGCGGCTGCATCTGAAGTGCTTGAAAGATATCTAACGCAATATTAAGTACTTTACTCAAATCATTTTCATCAAGATACTCGGCTCCGACCTGGTACTGCTCTTCAGCAGGGTAACGAAACACCGGCTGAATATAAAACCATTTTTTATGGGCCGTGTTACGATCGAGCCGTTTCCCTAAAATACGTACCACATCAATGGTGGAGTCGGCACGTAAGCTCATACTGTGATTGGCACGGTCATTGACACGAATCAGCTGTTTTTCATCGGAAATACTTTGTTGCTGATGGTATGAAAACAGTGGCGTAACAATCTCCAAAAAACCTCGACCGTTTAACAATTCACTTGCAATTTGCTCAATATATCGTTTCTCTCTGGCCGAATCCGCAAAATAGAGCTTACTGCCCTCAGGTATTTCATGTTCAAAAATCATCTATGTCTCTTTAGGTAGCAATTTATGTTTAAAGTATTCTTCATTGAACGTGCGACTTGCCGTGCCATCGTAAGGACGTCGTCCCAAAAGTGCCAACGATAATTCAACACTATTGACCACCCAAGCCATCTCATTCAGTTCAATGAGCCCCATCTGATTGATACGAAAAATTTTTCCTTTCAAATGATCTTGCCCTCCGGCAACATTCACGCCAAATTCCTCTTTGAGTAGCATACGAATACTCGAAGCATCGGTATCATCAATGGTTGTCATTGCTTTTGCAGGAGTTTTCGGATACGTGTGCAGCCCGATAGCTTCCAAGGCAAACCGTACCGCTTTGGCACGACGTGCCGTATCGCAATACAGTTTTCCTATACCGCCGTACCGCTCAATACTCTCCAGAACCTCCAGCAAACCAATCACCAGAGTTGTTGCTGCCGTATAAGCCGTCGTATTCTGGCGTTGCTTCTGAATTTCAGATGCCAGATTGAAATAGTACCCCCTGCCCGATCCAATAGTATCGACTGCCGTATTGCTTAACCCCAATATCGCCAAACCCGGCGGCAACATAAATGCTTTTTGACTGCCGGCAATCACACAATCGATATGGCTGGTATCAACACGTTCCACACCAATGGCTGTAATACCGTCAACAATCACCATAATATCGGCATTAAATGCTTTCACGGCAGCAGAAATCTCTTCTACGGGATGGCGCAGTCCCCCGGCACTCTCACAGATCTGAATGGCAACAGCATCAATATTGCTATTGGCATGCAGTGCTGCCATGACGTCATCTACCGATGTCGGAGTATCCCACTCGTACGCCAGTTCAACATGCTCTAACCCCATTGCCAGCGCAATTTTTCCAAAACGCTCACCAAATTTTCCGGCATTGACGTTCAGCAGAGTATGATGGCACAAATTACTCACCGCTGCTTCCATAGCACCGGTTCCCGTAGCAGCAAGCATCACCACTTCATCAGTTGCCAAAAGTGCTAACAGCCGCTCGCGGGTCTGTCTAAAAATTGCCTCGAATTCCGGTGTGCGGTGGTGAATACTCACCGTTGCCATTGCCTGACGGACATTTTCAGGAACCGGAGTTGGCCCGGGGGTAAAAAGAAGCATGATGTTTCCTTGCATTGCATGATTTCAAAACCGCGTATTGTATCCAATAATCCATAAGAAGAAAATTATGCTACACTTTCACAAAAATAAATAGGACACCAATGACCATTTTTGATTCAGTTATTTTAGGAATTGTTGAGGGATTGACCGAATTCTTGCCCGTCTCTTCAACCGCACACCTGGTTTTAGCCGGACAACTTTTACATGTAAAACAGGATAACTTCAAAACTGCCTACGATATTATTATTCAGATTGCCCCGATTTTTTCAGTCATGATTATTTTTAAAGAACGTCTCGTACAAAGTCTGGACATCTGGTACAAACTCATTGTGGCTTTTATTCCCACGGGTATTGTCGGACTGCTATTTCACAAACAGATTGAAGCGATGTTCAGTACCAACTCTACCGTGGCACTCATGATTATTACCGGTATTGCATTTTTGGCAATTGAATTTTTCTATAAAGAGCGGGATCATGACATTAAACTTCTTGAGAATGTTACCTACATGCAAGCGCTGAAAGTCGGTCTGTTTCAGGTGCTTTCTCTCATTCCAGGGGTCTCTCGATCGGGGAGTACCATATTGGGTGCCATGCTGATTGGTTTGCGTCGTGATGTCGCAATGATCTTTTCGTTTTTACTGGCGATACCCACTATGGGGGCAGCTTCGGGGTACATGCTGCTAAAAGAGTATCAGAACCTCAGTTTTAATCATATGGAGATACTATTAGTAGGCTTTGTGGTCTCGTTTATTGTCGGCTGGCTTGCCGTAAAATGGTTTTTAGCCATTGTTTCCAAATATAATTTTACCCCATTTGGTATCTATCTGATTGTCTCGGGACTCCTTTTTGGACTCTTCGGAATCGACATGTAATGCTTTGTGGCATTGACGAAGCGGGC
>JALUJE010000151.1 GCA_027057185.1 Helicobacteraceae bacterium
GCATTAAACTGTATTCAAGTTATTAGTAGTTAAAATTCAGTTGTAACATAAATTAAGGAGTCGTGAAAATGTTAGAAGAGTTTAAAAAGTTTCTCATTAAAGGAAACATGGTTGATATGGCCGTCGGTTTTATTTTTGGTGGCGCTTTTGCAACCGTCATCAAATCCATGGTTGACAATGTCATTATGCCGCCTGTAGGTATGCTACTGGGAAAAGTCGATTTCTCACAACTTTTTGTTGCACTAGACGGTAAAGAGTATGCATCCATGGAAGCATTGGACAAAGCCGGTGCCCCCGCTATTAAATACGGTATGTTTGTCAATGATGTCATCTCATTTGTGATTTTAGGCTTTATTATCTTTATGTTTATTCGAGCCTACAACAAACTAAAAGAGCCTGAAGAAGCTCCCGCACCGACAACCAAAGTGTGTGGAGAATGTGCTATGGAAATTCCTCTTGATGCCAAGAAATGTCCTTACTGCGGTAACCCTAACGTATAACATGAACCCTTCTTGCATCAGGGAGAACCCCAGATGCGCCGCTACACTGCTTTGAGCAGATACTGCAAATCGCTCGCCTGCATCTTGCGCCCCGCGTGCTTGTGACGGTTTGCCAGATCTATCTGTGTCATCAGTCCGCTCGTACCGTCTTCATTTAAATAAAGCCCATTAGAGCGGATTCGCCCCAAAACATCACCATCATGGTTTCTCATGTCAAAAGCATTTTTGGTATATCCCAAATAGAGTGCACCGATACCCAGCTCCTCCAGAGGAATGAGGCGACTTTTACTCTCACTGTTACTCCAGATGCGAAGATCACTAAAGACGGTATCATTGGCATCAATCCAACCGTTGTTATCATGGTCATAACGACTTAAGTCGACAAAACCGTTACCGTTTTTGGCACCAAAAAGTTCACTGCCGTCATCAATAACGCCATTATCGTTCTTATCAATCGCCAAAAAACCACTGCCTTCTTGAAGGCGCGCCACCGACTCACTCACGCCATCACAATCGAGATCAAAGGAGAACAACTGATCTTGCAACTGCGGTAACAACCCGTCAAAATTAATAACTAGCGGATCATAAAACTGCGACCGTTCTACCTCATAACGTGCAACAAAACTGCTTGAAAACGCCACACCTACAGCAATATTAATCTCTTGCGTTGCCGTACGTACTTTTCCCACCATACTGACTTCAAGCGACTCAGACGTTTGGCGCTCCTCGTAAAAATTGTAGTGACGCGCTTCGCGTTGCTCGATACAATGCTCCTGAGACTCAGACGAACGCGATTGCAGGCTCGCTAGCAACTGGCGAATTAATGCATACTCTAGCTTTCTAAACCATTGCATTTCAGCGTTTAGAGCCTCTACCTCCTCCATGCGTTTGGTATTTTCTGCTTGCAGTTCACCCAAAAAACCGGTGGAGATCGACGTTGTTTTCGTCTGCTCAGAGTGCATCTCCAACGCAAAACTCTCTATGGTCATAGTAACTCCTTTTAATATTTACATGTAAATTTTAACAAGCAATTACCGTTCCCCATCAATTTTTGACGTCTTGTGCTACGCCTCCTGTGTAATTTTTTTGGCAATAACATAACCGTGGTTCAGTCCCAAGACAATAGATCCACCGGACTCCTGCGTAATATCACCGGCAACAAACAGTCCTTCGACCTGCGTCTCGTAGTGTTCATCATGGATGGGTCTACCATCTTCAATACCGATATTGCTACTTTGTAAAAAGGCACTGGGCGTAGTACCACCAATAGCGTAAATAAGGCGATCAAACGTTTCACTGCTACCATCGCCGAAATTAACATGTATTTTTCCCTGTTCGGCTTCGAGAGATACAATGGTTTGATTCAATAAAGGACGTACCGCACCCTGTTCTATTGCATCCATAATTTCTTTTTCATTGGTCGGATTGGCGCGGCGAAAAGTACCGCGGCGGTAACAGATACTTACCGCATTCTTAGGAGCCAGCTCTACGGCATACTCAATAGCAGAATCACCACCACCGACGACCATAATCTTTTCTCCCTGAGAACATTGTTCCAAAGTAAAATTGACCTGCTGTTTGAGTGAGGGAGGAATGGGATAACTCGGTTTATTGGGCTTGCCCATACGTCCGATGGTCACCACAACATAATGTGCTTTTACAACCCCTCCGGCAATAAAAATTTCAAACGTACCGTCATCTTGTTTCTCTATTTTCTGCACTTCGGTACGGGTTTTGAGCTCTAAAGCGTGCTGATCCAACAGATCATCAAAAAAATCGAGGGTACTCTCTTTGGTGCCGTCAACAAAGTAAATATTACCGTTACACTCAACTTTTTGCCCCTTCCAGTCTTTGTCAACCCGCTTTTTATCCTTATAAAACTTCCGAATGGTTGCGTTGTGATTCTCGTCTTTTTCCAGAAGCACTATATTGCGAATTCCCAGCGCATAACTCTCAATTGCCGTGGCAATACCCGCAGGACCCGCACCGATAATGACTAAATCATAGATCATACACACTCCTCACTTCTGAACTCTTCTGCGACAGTGTAATATAATTACGTTTAATTTTCAATGGATTAATGCTATACTTTAACATGATTAATATTTCAACCAATAAACAACTGGGTATCATGCTTCCTAACACCAATAAGGCATTGGCAGAAGTAGTAAAACATGCAACACCTCAGCAACTCGAAGCTTTATCTGAGGGCAAAGATATTAAATCTATTGTGACGATGCTTCTGAAAGAACATACGCAACACACCAAATCCGATCATGTTCTGCTTGATCTTCTAAAGAACAATCCGACACTCAAAAGCTTGGGAAAAGTGAGTGACACCATTAAAGAGTTGCTCACTACGCTGCAATCGGACAAGAGTCCTCTGCCTGTTGAAAAAATGCTTAAAGGTTTTCTAATCGACATGAAGCAGATGAGCGAACCTCTATTAAAAGAGAAGATTGAAAACTCGGGAATCTTTTTAGAGTCAAAACTTAAACATGTCCAAAATCCGAAAGTACTTTTAAAAACCGAGCTTAGCACACTGATGCATACTCTTGAAAAAAGTAGTATTCCTACCGTAAAGTCTCTCTCAAACGATATAAAAGCCCTCCTCTCCAACAGCCTGTTACGCTCTGCCTCATCGACAGAACTCACCCAAAAAAGTCTGCCTGAAGATACCAAAGGCGTAACGCATCTTGTCAAACAGATCGAAAGTATTCTTAGTAAACTTCAAACACAGCTCAAA
>JALUJE010000152.1 GCA_027057185.1 Helicobacteraceae bacterium
ATTTATTATAATCAAAAATAATGCATAAGATAAATATATTTATATTTAATTTATACTCCATGAGATATAATTATAATGATATAGTATTGTAAATTGATAATTGGGAGTTTTGGTGATGAAAATAGTAGTTTATGCATCAGTTTTTCTGGCATTGTTGTTAGGCGGATGCGGCGGTGATGACAGGGTTGATGGTTCTGGCAATAATGTAGATAAGAAATTACGTGAAAAAATTGATGGTTTTGGATTGACGGGAGATCCTTCAGCAGACAGAAATATTCCCTCTGTAGATGATGCAAAAGTTCAGTTGGGTATGAAACTGTTTTATACCAAGGCACTCTCCTTGGACTTTGATGCGGCATGTGTCTCTTGCCACCATCCGTTACTTGGCGGAGGAGATAATCTGTCGTTTCCTATTGGTGCGGAGGCGATGGATCCAAATCTTTTGGGGCCGGGACGTCTGCATAAAAACACCGGGAACAGTTTCTTTGACGGAGGGCCTACCGTACCGCGAAATGCACCGACAACTTTTAATGCGGCGCTCTTTGATGTGGGCATGTTTTGGGACAACCGCGTTGAGAGTAAAACGGGAACAACCGGTGCTAACGGCGGTGATGCAGACAATATTTTAATGCCGGGTCAGAGTGATTCTGAACGGATTGACAGCTTGGTCGGAAATTTACCTTCAACTCAGGCACTGTTTCCTATTACGAGTGCTGAAGAGATGCGTTCATTCGGGCATGCCGAACTTCAAAACGGTGATGCCGTGCGTCACTATCTTTCTGATCGTCTCTCCGGTGCCAACGGCAATGAAGATTTAAGCGAACGTGCCCGAAATGTGTGGTTGGAAGCATTTCAAAAAGGATTCAATACTCCAGATGGCAATGCATCGACATTGATTACCATTGAAAATATTGCCAGTGCTATTGGTGAGTACGAGCGGTCGCAACTTTTTATTGACAATCCATGGAAAGCTTACATCGAAGGAGACATCGATGCCATAAGCGAATCGGCCAAAAAAGGGGCGTTGCTGTTTTATAGCGGGTATGACGAGGGTGGTGCCAATTGTGTGCAGTGTCATAGCGGTGATTTCTTTAGTGATGGGGCGCTCTACGTTATGGCAGTACCTCAGGTTGGACGCGGTAAAAATCATGATGCTTCGACGGAAGATTACGGACGTGCCAATATTACTCTCAATGACGAGGATAAATACAAATTCCGCAATATGTCACTGCTAAATATCAGCCAAACAGGTCCCTGGGGACATTCGGGTGCATTCACATCGCTAAAAGCGATTGTGAAACATATGCTCAACCCCGATGAGAGTGTGCAGAATTATAATCCGTACACCGAGTTAAAGCAACGGGGTATTGCAGTGCAGTGTAATGATGTAGAAGTCAATACGGCTCATGCACTTGAGCAACTTCATGTGAATCGACAAAAAGGTATATCTCCACACAAAAACGTTGTATTTACTGAGGAGCAGGTCAATCAACTGGTAGCATTTTTAGAGACATTGACCGATCCGTGTGTGGAAGATTCCCAGTGTCTTAGTGCGTGGATTCCGGATCCGCGAAGTCCAAATTTCGAACTTCTGCAACAGCTCAACGCTACCTTTCAATAAACTTTTTTAAGACAAGAGCAAGCCTCTTGTCTCCGCGCTTACAGCGATACCTTTAGTATTTTTATGTCAACTACTTGACATTAGTACACTCAACTTAGTATAATACACTCAACTAAAGTTTGGAAAGGTATATCTTATGAATAATATTTTTGAAAAATTAACACATCAAATGACAGAGACTATTGAGTCGGCAATCTCATTGGCACTACACAATCAGAATGCAGAGGTGGAACCGGTGCATTTTTTATGGGCACTGCTTACAAATTCCAATTCGGTGTTAAATCAGGCACTAAACCGTATTAATGTCGATAAAACTGCCATGGAACTGGATGTTAAAAGCAGTGCAGGAAAATTACCGAAATCATCCAATGTGACCAAAGAGAGCATACGGCTCTCGCGCAATTTTGTACAGTCTTTGGAACGAGGCATTGGTGAAATGACGAAAAATGGTGACAATTTTTTAGCGGTAGACAGCTATATTATTGCTAACAGTACTCACAGTCCATTTAAGGAAATTTTGGAGAAATATATTGATATCAGCAATTTAAAGAAGAGTTTGGAGTCGGCTCGGGCAGGACAGAAAATCGAGTCTCAAAGTGCTGATGATAATTTGGAAAGTCTTGATAAATACGGTATTGACCTAACATTGGAAGCTGCCGAAGGAAAGCTCTCTCCGGTGATTGGTCGGGATGAAGAGGTCAATCGTATGATGCAGATTTTGATTCGAAAGACCAAGAACAATCCTATTCTCATTGGTGAGCCTGGAGTGGGAAAAACGGCACTGGCAGAGGGTTTGGCACAACGTATTTACAATAAAGAAGTGCCGCTGAGTCTGCAAAACAAACGGGTCGTTGCGCTGGATATGAGTGCACTCATTGCCGGAGCCAAATATCGTGGGGAGTTTGAAGACCGTCTCAAAGCAGTGATTGACGAGGTGAAGCAAAGTGGCAGTATTATTCTCTTTATTGATGAGATTCATACCATTGTCGGTGCCGGTGCGAGCGAAGGAAGTATGGATGCTGCTAATATTTTAAAACCGGCACTGGCTCGGGGAGAACTACATACGATTGGCGCTACGACACTCAAAGAGTATCGAAAGTATTTTGAGAAAGACACAGCACTGCAGCGTCGTTTTCAACCGGTTATGGTAGATGAACCCAGTGTGAATCAGTCCTTACAGATATTACGTGGTATTAAAGAGCGTCTGGAATCGCATCATAACGTCACGATTACCGACGCTGCCCTGGTGGCTGCAGCGCGACTCTCAGATCGTTATATCAGTGACCGCTTTTTACCTGATAAAGCCATTGATTTAATTGATGAGGCTGCTGCTGAATTGAAGATGCAGATTGAATCTGAACCGCATGAACTTTCGCGCATTAAACGGTTGGTTCAAGAATTACATGTAGAACAAGAGGCGCTGAAGATGGAGATGACTCCGGCAAATGAAAAACGCCTTGAAGAGATTGAAAAAGAGTTGGCGGACGCACAGGAGCAACAGCGCTCTTTGGAAGCACAGTTTGCCAATGAAAAAGAGGTATTTGACAAGATCGCTGCCATTAAGAGTGAGATTGAGTCCAAACGTCGGGAGGCAGAGCTTGCTAAAAATAACGG
>JALUJE010000153.1:0-7213 GCA_027057185.1 Helicobacteraceae bacterium
ATGATTGACCCGAATAAGGTCATTGTCAACAATAAAATTGTTGTCGCCCCATATATCTATACCGTACATTGTCCTGCTTATATGTGAAGTTTATGATGAAAATATTTATCAATATCAAAAAAGATTTCACCAGTTCTATTTTTATAGGTTAACTGTTTTTTATTTAGGTCGTGAACACATTTGACACCCATTACTGCAAGAATCACTTTCATTCCCTTGATGAGATTGTCATGATAATTGGCTATGGAACCTGCCTGTTTGACTACCAAATATGAGGCACGCTTTTTTTCATCTTGTGTTGCCATACCGACAGGGCACTTATGGGAGCCAAATCCAGAACACATTCGCGCACGAATACAGCCACCGCTCATCATGAAACCTCGGGCAATACCAACAGCATCCGCTCCCATAGCTAAAGTAATGATGGCATCGTCAGGTGTTAATATTTTACCGCTGGAGATAATTTTTACATCATCTCGTACCTGATATTTTCGTAAGGTGGTATCGAGTACATAGAGTGAATTGGTTGTATTAAGCCCTACAGACTCCATCAGCTCCAAAGGTGCCGTAGCACTACCGCCGTCACCGCTGTCTACGGTAATAAAGTCAAGAATCGGTCGACCTTCGGATTTCCGCTTGGCAATTTCAGATGCAAATTCTTCAATGCTGGCAACATCGGAGATAACAATTTTGATGCCAACAGGTTTTTTGGAAATACCTTGCAGTTTCTCAATAAAATCAAAAAGATGTTCCGTGGTATCGGCATAGGGAAAGCGATTGGGGGAGAAGATATCGTGACCTTCAGGAACACCGCGATAATAGGCAATATCGGCCGTGACTTTGGCAGCTGCTAGTTTTCCTCCGGTTTGTTTGGCTCCTTGAGCAATTTTAATTTCAGTCATACGACAAAAACGCATGACCTTCTCATAACGTAACGGATCAAATACGCCATGTTCATCACGTACGCCATAGAGCCCTGAACTCATTTGAAAAATCATATCTGGTAAGTCGGATGGCACATCTTTGGGAAAGGCAGATAGTGGAGCATTCCAGTTGACACGAAACAGTACATGAGAATCTGGTGCGTAAATATAGGTATTTTCTGTTTTTTTATGCAATAAGACTTTGCGGTACATCTTAATGGCTACAGCACGATTAAAGAAAAAAGCACTAAGTTTAAATACTACCTCAGCCAGGGGAGTGCTGGTGACTTTTTCAAGATATTCACTGTGTTGTAGGTCCGGAAGATGGGTGTAGAGATGATTGGTAGTCAGCCCGCCTTCTCCGGTATTGACCGTGAATTTTGCACGGTAAGCCCCCAGTGAAAATGCTCGTACCGCTTCAGGACTCAGTGCACCGTCACTCATGGCAGAGCGAATGATAGGAGTATGAGATACAAAAGGAATCTCTCGATCCTTTCCAAAGACAACATTCATGTCGTTAGAGACTTCATTATCATTGAGAACATGACTGGAATGTTTAATAATAAAACGTGATCCAGAAAAAGGTTGTGCTACCGAGAATGATTTATAATTGGGCAGATCTTTAGCCGCTTTATAAACCCAGTCAATTTTATCGCGTGAGTCATAAAATGTCTCCTCAGCAAAATATTGACGCATAGGTTCGCGCAACGCTTCGAAAAAATAGCGAAATCTTCCAATAATAGGATAGTTGATGAGCAATGAATGGCGACGCTGGACATATTTGTCATGTACAAACAGCATGACAAGTAAAATGCCTGCGGTAATGAAAAAAAACTCTACAGACTCTTCGGCAAAAACCAATACCTCTTGTAACATTATAGATACCTTTGTTTATAATGAATCAATGGGAATGACCATCTCCTCTTTGGTAACAAGATCTTTAATCCAAATGCCGTTTTGTTTACGTTCATTCTCTCCAATAACGGCACAATGTCTTGCATGAACTCTATCGGCATTTTTAAGGTGTGCCTTAAGGCTTTTGGCACTATATTCTATAATTGCTTTATCTGTGCGACGCTTTCGTTGCCCCAATGTGAGAATAAGCGGAAGGGATTGGGCGTCCATAGCACCAAAATAGTAGCCTTCACGTTCGGGTTGTGGAAGTTGAATGAGCTCCAAGAGGCGTTCTACTCCAATGGCAAAACCGACCGCTGGAGTAGGTTTTCCGTCTAAAAACTCTATAAGACGGTCGTAACGTCCTCCACCGGCAATAGCATTTTGCGCGCCAATGTCACTGCTGATAAATTCAAATGCCGTCTTAGAGTAATAGTCCAGACCACGTACTAAGTGAGTGTCAATCGTGTAGGAAAAGGCATGCTCATCTAAACGTGCGGTTAACGTTTTAAAGTCGAGGCTGCATGATGAACACAGATGATCCATCAGCTTGGGTGCATCTGCATAAATTGCCTGACACTCACCGTTTTTACAATCAAGTACCCGGATGGGATTCGTCATTTTTCTTCGTTGGCAGTCAGCGCATATCTGCTCACTGTGCGCTTCAATAAAAGAGATGAGATGCTCTTTATATGGTGGCATACATTCGTGGCATCCTAAGGAGTTTAGCTGTAATGTATAGCCGATACCAAGCGTATCGAAAATATCACCGACCATCAAAATAAGTGAAGCATCTTCATAGACTGACGCAATACCGAAGCTCTCCACTCCAAATTGATGAAATTCACGCAATCTTCCTTTTTGCGGCCGTTCATAGCGAAACATGGGACCGTGATAAAAGAATCGGTAGACACCCCCTTTTTTATCGTATTTATGTTGTATGAAGGCACGTACGACGCCGGCAGTTCCTTCGGGACGCAGGCAGACATCATTACCACCTTTATCGATGAACTGATACATCTCTTTACCGACAATGTCACTTGATTCACCAACCGAGCGTCTAAAAAGCGCTGTCTCTTCGAGCAGTGGTGTCTCTACATAATGGAAGCCGTAGCGTCCTGCAACATCGCAGGCAACTTTATGAAAATAGTCAAAACGGCGGTACTCTTCTTCTAAAATGTCATTCATACCACGGAGTGAGCGAATCATTCATATTCCTTAATATTAGTTATAATAGAGTGACTAATGACCTCAATACTTTGTGAAGCATCAAGGGTAACGAGTGTAATATCGAGCACAGAAGCCGCTTCTACAAGTGCTTCTTGTATCTCCAAAAGGTAGGGAATGCCACGCGCTTCAATACCATCAAGTTTTTTTTGTGAGAGGCGGTATTTGAGCGCTTCTTCTGTGAGACGGAGTAAAAAAATCTTCTCAGGGTAGATGCCACCGGTCGCAAAGCGGTTCATATGCAGTAGGGCGGTTCTCGAGATGTCACCTTTGACCAGGGCATAGGCGATGCCTGAGACGACACTGCGGTCGGAGATAATGAGTTTTTTTAGATTGGGTTCAATAATTCGTGTCATATGTTCGGCTCTATCGGCCAGAAATAACAAAAACTCTGCTTTGGAGCTTTGAAGTTCGTGATGTAGGACGATATCGCGTATTTTGGATCCGACAGCCGTTCCTCCGGGTTCTTTGGTGATTACGGCAGCAGGAAAAGTATGGCGAAGTCGGGCAATTTGTGTACTCTTTCCCGCAGTGTCAATGCCTTCTAGTGCAACGTACATGAGTTCATTCCTCCAATAATTTCCTGAACCGCCTTAGGAAGCAGGTGATCAGTTTTACCGTTAAACTTCAGGAGGTTACGTACAATGGAGGAGCTAATAAAGGCATGCTGTAGATTGGGCATCAGATAGACGGTCTCAATAGCATCATCGAGAGAACGATTCAGGTAGCCTAACTGCAGTTCGTATTCAAAGTCACTAACAGCACGCAGACCACGAATGAGGATAGTCGTGTTGAGGGTATGCGAGAGATCAATAGTCAGGTTATCAAAACCGACAACGCTAACACGGTCGAGTTGCTGCGTCGCTTTCTGTGCCATCTCAATGCGCTCATCGAGTGTAAACATCGGTTTTTTGTCCTGTGAGGCGGCTACGGCAACTATGAGTTCGTCAAAGAGATTGGTGGCGCGTTGAATAATGTCAAAGTGTCCGTTGGTAATAGGGTCAAATGTCCCGGGGTAGAGTGCACGTTTAACCATCAGAACCCCATCGCTGGTAAAGATTATTGTCGATACCTAAAAGATCAAACCATTTTCCGATCATAAAATACTCCATTGCGTCTAATGTATGTTGTTTAGAATAGTATGCCAATACCGGTGGTGCAATAATGACACCCAAAGTGGCAAGTTTGTACATATTTTCCAGTGCGATGGCAGAGAAGGGCATTTCTCGGGGTGCCAGAAGGAGCGGTTTGCGCTCTTTGAGCATGACTGCTGCTGCCCGGGTAATGAGATTGTCGGCAATACCGCAACGGATTTTTGCCAGGGTATTCATACTGCATGGTACGACCATCATCGCATCGCATCCATAAGATCCTGAGGCAATGTTTGCACCAATATCATGATTATCGTACTGAATAATATGCTGTTCTTTTTGTAATACGATCTGTGCATTTTTAGAGATAACCAGATGTTTTTCAAAATGTTGCGGTAGCGCATGCAATACTTTGAGCCCAAGCTCCGCACCGCTGGCACCGCTAATAGCAACGACTATTTTCATTCTATCTCCACATGTCCGGCAGCAACTACGCGTGCCTTTATTCGACGACCATCTTTTTGTTGAACTGTAATAATATCATTTTTAATACCGTCTTGTGATGCAATGGCACTAAATTGTAACAGAACTGAGCCGCTTTTGAACTCAACAACAACACTACTGCCTCTTTTGACAATAGGGTAGCACTCTATATCACGATGGGTAATAATATGCCCGGGCTTCATACTACGTTTGATCCGGTACTCTCTGGTATGAATCTGCTCGAGAGGTGCTCCGCGCAAACGCTCAAACAAGATGCTTTGTCGATGCGTATTCATCGGAGTGAGTGCATCACCCCGTTTAAGAGGATGGCGCGGCATGTAGACTTCAATCGTAGCATCAATACGGTAATTAAAAAAAATCCGTTTTTTGTCAGGGGTTTTAATACTAAAAATTCCTGTTGATTTGTAGAGATTGTTTTTTGAAAAGAGTAGTTGATATTTTTTGGGTAATACGGCAAGATAACTTCGTGGCGTCACATAAATGGTTTTTACATGTAAATTATTAAAAGTATTTTGGTAACGAGTTTTGAGTTGTTGTTCCAGGCGTGTTGTTGATATTGGACTTTTTTTAATAAAGTTGACATAACGGACTGAGGCGGCATCAAGACTCAGATTGTGTTCATTGAAACGTTTGATTAACTGTGTACTTTTGATACGATAATGTGTACGCGTAGTATTCATATTGAATAGTATGAATTTTTTTTGCATCTTGGGAAACAGTGTCGTGCTGTAGATGGGTGTTGTATGAAAATAGTATTGCTGTTTCAAGTGCATTGCAGAGAGTAAGGGCAGACTCATTATCATAAAAAAGCTAAAGCGTAGCAGCACGGAAAAACCTTCGTATTGTTGTTTTTTTAGTATTTTATCATTTTTGTGTCAACATAGGGAGGAATAGGTACGACGTGATATTCGTAGATCCATACAAATACTAACGATATTTTAATAAAATAAGAAATATTTATATATTTAGTGATGTTTGTATTTTTAACAAACTGTTAACAGTGAGTAGATAGAGTTATGCGTAAAAAAAAATTAATCGAGATTAAACAGACTTGAAAACAATCATATTAACCGTTGTATTGGTTAGCGGACTTTTTGGAACTACGGATGCACTCACAAAAGAACATAGATTTTCTCGCGACGGTGAGGGTATTGTGACAGACGTAACAACAGGGTTGCAGTGGCAAGACAGCTATATAGAGACAAATGGAAGCATTGAAAATACAACATGGGATGATGCTCAACATTACTGTGCCATGCTCAACCTTGGGGGATACAGTGACTGGCGTACACCTACCGTGGAAGAGCTGATTGAGATTACTGATCATAATCATACGGATCCGGCGATTTATACTACATTTAAACATACCGCCTCATCAGCGTATTGGTCCTCGTTGGAATCTGATTCCAATGAGAGTGTGGCATGGTTTGTTTATTTCTATAACGGCTTTGCCAACTGGAAAGCAAAGAAGGGCACTGCTTATGTGCGTTGCACTCGGTTGTAAAAGGCAGTATTTCTAAAGTCTTAATCTGCTACAATGTTTAGAAGAATTCATATTAACTGAAGAGTTGTGATGCTTTTAGATTTTATACCGGTATTGCTTGGAATTATTATGTCGGGGTGTGGCACTACGGATAATGCTGCTTGCCATGATCTGACCCTTCAAAGCTCATGGCAATGGCAACTGTCGGGATCGGTCAATACCTCGTATACTGCTGATGTCTATGATATTGATCTTTTTGACAGTAATACGTCACTTATTGCCTCTCTTCACCGTAGTGGCAAAACGGTGATCTGTTATTTTAGTGCGGGAAGTTATGAAGAGTGGCGCGAAGATGCCGCAGATTTCGATGCAGCAGTATTAGGAGAGAATCTTGATGGTTGGTCGGGTGAACGGTGGCTTGATATTCGCCATGAATCACTCCGCAGCATTATGACTAACCGACTGAACATAGCGGTTGAGAAGGGCTGTGACGGCGTAGAACCCGATAATATGGACGGGTATGTTAATAGCACCGGTTTTGCACTGAGTGGAGCAGATCAGTTGGCGTATAATCAATTTATTGCTGAAGAAGCCCGAAGACGGGGATTGCTTGTTGGATTGAAAAATGATCTTGATCAAATTGTGGCACTGGAACCATTTTTTGATTTTGCCGTCAATGAAGAGTGTCACTACTATAATGAGTGTGATGCTCTTGCACCTTTTATAGAGGCCTCAAAACCGGTATTTAACGCAGAATATGCGCAAAAGTATGTTGATAATATTGATGGCGCACGTGATACTTTATGCGCACAAAGTAAGACGATGCAGTTCCATACTTTAGTGCTGCCCCTGGATTTAGATGATAGTTTTCGATTTAGTTGCGATTAATTAGATACGCCAATTCTAAAAAACCGTGCAATTTCCACCCAAAATTTGAGCCATTGCATATATTACTCCTACTTTTTGCTGCAGTTATAACAATATTTCCGTCAAAGAGAAAAAAAAGTTAAGAGAGGCTATAATATTTTTCAAAAAAGTAGTTAAATAAAATGAAAAATGAAATCATAAAAAACGTCAAGTCGCTGCCGCCT
>JALUJE010000153.1:7223-10069 GCA_027057185.1 Helicobacteraceae bacterium
AAAAACCATTTTGGATGTTCAACGTATCTATAATGACCCGGATGCTTCTATTGCCGATATGATCAAGGTGGTTGAGACGGATCCGATGATTGTCACCAATTTGCTGAAGGCTGCTAACTCACCGCTTTATTTTATGGGGAAAGATATTAACAGGGTCTCGGTTGCAGTCTCTCTTTTTGGTATGAGTATGACACGTTCCATTGTACTTAACAGTGCCATTCGCAAACTCTTAAAGGTTGACATGAACCCTTATGATATTACCCCGGAGAAATTTGCAGAAATTTCCAACTTACAGGCATCTTTGATGATGAGTTGGTATAAACGTATTGATAAAGAGAAAGCCGATAAACTCTATTTGGCGGCGTTTTTACAGGAGACCGGCAAAATTTTAATTTCAAATCAGATTGTTTTGGAGCATCTTGAAGAGAATTTTAAATCCGAGATTACCATGGCAATAAATATTGCTATGGTTGAAAAGTCGTTTACCGGGGTAACCACATCGGAGGTTACTGCGGCAATTTTTGAACATTGGAAATTTGATAAAGAATTTGTTGAGATCATTTTACATGTAGATGATTATAACAAGGCACCCGAAGAGATCAAAGAGTATGCTACGGCACTTAATATTATTAAAACTATTGTTGCCGTGCATGAACCCTTAAGTGAACGTGCCATTGATGCCGGACTATTTAAGGCAAAAGCGGCAGGCTATGATGTTGAAATATTAGAAGAAGAGATTAATAAACTTGTTGATACAATGCGTGCATGAGTAAGTATAAGGGTAAAGTCCTGACTGTTATTGACACGTTTGGATTCTTTTTTAGAAGTTTTTACGCGCTGCCGCCGCTGAGCAATAATGAGGGGTTTCCAACAGGGTTACTCACGGGATTTACTAACTTTGTTGCCTCGTTGCATAAAGATCATAACAGTGATTACATTATCTTTGCACTCGACACCAAAGGCGATACCTTTCGTAACAAGATTGACCCCAATTACAAGGCCAATCGCACACCACCGCCAGAAGATCTCTCGAAACAGTTACCCATTGCGATTGAATGGATTGAGAAGATGGGCTTTAAAACACTTTCCAAAGAGGGCTATGAAGCAGATGACATGATTGCCTCGGTTGCTGATATTGCTGTCACTGAAGGAATGATTGTGCGTATTATTTCTCATGACAAGGATCTCTGCCAGCTTATTGATGACGACAGAGTCATTTTGGTTGACGCCATTAAACGCCATGAAGTGAATGAGGCGGCATGTATTAAAAAATATGGGGTACACCCTTCACAGTTCATTGATTATCAGGCACTCTTAGGAGATAGTGCCGATAATGTGCCCGGGGTAAAGGGCATTGGAAAAGTAACGGCAGAAAAACTGTTAAAGCGATTTGATTCTTTGCAAAATATTTACGATCATATTGATGATGTGACACCGCCGGGTGTGCAAAATAAGTTGCGTACCTTTAAAGATGATGCTTGGCGTTCTCAGCAGCTGGTGACACTAAAACGTGACCTGTTTCGTGAACAGTTTAACTTTGAATCGTACAGGATGCATGAAGCCAATCCGTTTGTTCCCATTTATGATGAATTAAAAAAATATGAAATGAACGGTATTTTACGCGTATTACGTGCTAAAAAACTGGTGCAGGAGCATCAGAAGCCTGAGTTAGAGGAGCAGATGCCATCCTCACTCAACAAGGATGAGATGCGTGCCACACTTATTACCGATGAGGCAATGCTTCAGCGTATTGTCTCAGATTTTCGCTCTGAGGACTTGGTCGCATTTGATACCGAAACAACCGGTTTAGATCCTAACCACGATACTCTAGTTGGTTTCAGTTTTGCTCGGAATGTTACCGAAGGATATTATGTCCCGTTAAAGCACTCCTATCTGGGTGTTGGCACACAAGTAAGTGAGGCGGCGGCAAAAGTGGCACTTAAACAGTTAATAACATGTCAATTGATTGGTCATAACATTAAGTTTGATTTGCATTTTATTACCCGTTATTTGGAATGTGAGACGATTGCTGTTTATGCCGATACCATCATTTTAGCCTGGCTGCTTGATTCACAAAGTGCTTTGGGACTTGATAAACTTGCTGCCTCGCTGCTCAATCATGAAATGATTGCTTTTAAAGAGACGGTAAAAAAGGGAGAGACCTTTGCGTCGGTTGAACTCGAAGATGCCTGCCGATATGCTGCAGAAGATGCTGTTATAACATTGCGACTCTATCATAAATTACTACAACTCCTTCAAGAACGTGATGCTACGGAGATTTTAAATGTGGCAGCAACACTGGAGTATCCGTTTATTGAGACACTGCTTTCCATGGAGCGTGCGGGTATTAAACTTGACATTGCCTACATGCAAACTTTTAAAGAGGAGACCGAAGCATCGTTAACGGCGTTGACACATACCATTTATGAAAAAGCCGGGAGTGAGTTTAATATCAATTCAACCAAGCAGCTGGGGGTGGTGCTTTTTGAGACGCTGGGGCTCAAAGTTATTAAAAAAACAAAAACAGGGTACAGTACCGATGAAAAAGTGTTACGTGCTTTAGCAGATGAGCACACTATCATCCCCTTACTGCTACAGTACCGTTCACTGCATAAGCTCTATTCGACCTACATTGAGCCACTGTTGCTGCTGGCAAAAAATGATGAACACTCTCGTATTTACACCTCTTTTGTTCAGACGGGGACGGCTACGGGACGCTTAAGTTCCAAAAATCCCAATTTGCAGAATATTCCCACCCGAACCAAACTCGGTGTGAAGATTCGTGAAGCATTTGTTGCTGATGAAAATAAGGTGCTCATCGGTATTGACTACTCACAAATAGAGTT
>JALUJE010000154.1 GCA_027057185.1 Helicobacteraceae bacterium
GGTTTGATGCCGAGTTGAAATGCTTTTTCACGTGCGGGTTCTACCTCTTCGCGTTGCCCGATATCGGCAGTAAAGGTCACCACTTCGCATTGGTACTCATCTTGCAGCCATTTTAAGATAATACTCGTATCAAGCCCCCCTGAATAGGCTAAAACTACTTTTTTCACTGTTTTTTTCATAATATTCCTTAGGCAATATGCAACACAAAACTATAAATTAAGCGCGATTATAGCAAAAAAAGTTTAGAAAAAAGATAAAGAAATAGATCAGTTCCAGTGATTGAGGTTGAAAAAATGAGGAACATTTCGTTTTCAAAAAATGTTCTTCAGGAGCCATACTTAAGCGATTTGAGAGATGTTGGTGCTCTCTCTCCATGCTTCAAGAAGTCCTTTGACCACGTTATTGACTTCATCAATTTTTTCTGAATTGTTTTGTAAGTTTGCTTCGATTAGTAACTCCTGTTGGTACGAGTAGAGACCATGAAGGTATTGTGCCACTTCACCCTGAGAATAGTCTAGCGTAGTAATGAGTTCAATAAAAATTGCCATAGAGCGATTAATCCAGTAGGTGCGTTTTTCAATATTTTTTGATGTCATGGCGAGTATGGCTTGCGCATTAAATCGTAAAATACCCTCGTACAGCATTTCAATGAGCTTTTCTGGAGATTCAACAGCAACATTATTTTTGGCATAGGTATTGTAGGCTACATTTTTCATAGGTTTCCTTAAAAAATATTTGGTCTTAATTTAGTATGAGGCAGGGCTAGCCTTTTTGATCAAACAATAAACCGTTTACTTCTTGTATTTTTGGTAAGAATGAGACTGCTTCTTCTGCCGGAAAACGGCTCACGATACGATTGGTTTTGGACTCAATAACTGAGACATAAAAATCTTCTGATGTATTGTCAAATCCAAATTTTAGTGAGGTACGAAAAGGGCTGATAGCCTCATTGAGCTCTTTCACCAATTGACTCATCTCTTTTTGAGATTCAATTTTTTGTACCTGATTTTGTTCGGTTTGCTGTTCTTGTTGAACTTGTGCTTTTTGAATGGCCTGCACTTGATGTTCTTGCATCTGAGCGGTGCTGTTTTGCGACGTTTCCATTCTCATCTGAGAATTTTGCATTTTAGCAACATTTTGCATCAGTTCCATAACGGACTCCTTTCCTTTATAGTGCTTAGTATTCACAATATCGGCGTCTTAAAAAAATACTTAAATCAGCTACTTGTCACGTTATTGTGCTACCCTTTCGTTTATGAAACGTTACGTGGTACTTTTACAGAGTGAGCCGGTATTGGCACGCTTGTCCCTGATTCAGTTGATTGCTTATTTTGGAG
This sequence comes from Helicobacteraceae bacterium, assembly GCA_027057185.1. GTDB lineage: Bacteria > Campylobacterota > Campylobacteria > Campylobacterales > Sulfurimonadaceae > QNZR01. The sequence continues at coordinate 1,338 of JALUJE010000154.1, forward strand.
CATGGTTTAGCAATGTGGCTATCTATACACTGCTGCTCGATATGGGTGTCTCTGCTACCGTTGTCGCCCTTACTGCAGCACTGCATTTTTTACCCGGTGTCGTGCAAGCACCTTTTAGCGGGGTGCTTATCGACCGGTTTCATCCAAAAAAAATGATGGTGATGACTCTGGTTATTGAGATTATCTGTACATTTTCACTCCTTTTGGTAAGAGATACCTCAACATTGGTACTGCTCTTTATTCTGATTGTATTGCGTATGGCGGCGGCAAGTTTTTATTTTACTATTGAGATGGCACTGTTACCAAAAATTTTACATGTAAAAAAATTGCAATTGGCTAATGAGATTCACTCCATTATCTGGTCAGTCTCATACACCTTTGGTATGGCAATAAGTGGTTTTGTAGTCTATAAGGTTGGTGTGAGTGCGGCATTTATTCTCGATGGTTTGTTATTTGTATTGTCATTGATGCTGTTGTATCATTTGCGTATTGAGGTAACAATGAACCCTACGTCACAACATCTTGCAGCGATGCTCAAAGCAACCCTTGGTTATATAAAACGCGATCGTAAGGTCTTCTATCTTTTGGTACTGCATGCTTTGGTGGGGCTGACGGCGTTTGATGCACTTGTAGCACTGATGGTGCATGAGTACTATACGCATGTCATTGCCACGTCATTGGCAATTGGTTTACTACATGCGTCACGTGCCCTGGGGCTGGTGATTGGTCCCTTGCTCATCGGTAAGCATATGAATAATAGTCGTTTGGGTTATCTGTTGATGTTTCAAGCGGCTGCCATCATGATCTGGGCAGTACTCATGCCAAACTTTTATCTCTCACTCATGGCTTCAGTACTGGTAGGATTATGTACGACGACCTTATGGTCTTATACCTATACTCTGTTGCAGCACCATACCGAACCGGCATATTACGGTCGCGTTGTCGCATATAATGATATGCTTTTTTTGTTGGTAGCCGCAGCGACCTCTATGATAATTGGTCTGTGTGCTGATGCTGCCATATCTTTGCAGGTGATTACTGTGATGTTGGGGTTGTCATTTGTGGCGGCGACATTGTATTTTTACTGGTTACGGCGACATTTTGAACTCAAAGAGATACATTAAGGAGTAAGGTGTGATCTACAAAGCTCAAGGACATCATATTGATCTAGAACAGGTAACACGGCTCTATCCTGCCGTTATGATTTATGCCGGTGGAGAGCGGGCACAGGTCTCTTTGGAGTGGGCAGCGTTAAAACAGGACGTTATTGAGATAGAAGCTTATGTACTGGTTTTTGATTTTGATCCTTTGGATGCACTGCCGCATAACCGCGTTATGCTAGAATTTACATGTAAAGAGGCGTTAATACAGAGCATGAAGGAAGTGGCACAGATGATGTGATAGTGCATGAGCAAGATGTTTTATCTCAACCGATTTTAAGATGAGATGCTTTATAATCACACGCTCCAAGAATGTCGGGGTGTGGCGCAGTCTGGCTAGCGTGCTACCTTGGGGTGGTAGAGGTCGCCGGTTCAAGTCCGGTCACTCCGACCACTTATCAAAAAAAAAGAAGTAACCCATAAAAGCAACAGACATCCCCTTTGTCAAATATATCGGCATTAAAGAACAGAACAATGAGTTATCATTAAATTTCAAAGAAAATGTATTGAACCACATTGAAACAATTCATGCAAGTGCCCAGTTCACATTAGCAGAAACACAAAGTGGTCTTCATCTTCAAAGTCTCTTTCCAGAGCTTGAAGGAAACGTTGTACCGCTGCTCAGAGATGCTCAGATCAAATACAAAAAACCTGCTCAAGAAAAAATTTTTGCTTTTTCATTAGTAGATGATGAAGCAGTAGAAACGTTTAAATCACAGTTTGAGAAAAAAGGTAGAGGGTCACTCCCAATTGAAGTAGCAATAAAAGATATAAATGATGTTTTGACTTGTCACGCTACGTTTACCTGGTTTATTCAGGCACTCTAAAGAGATATCAATCTCAGCCGCATCCTTGTTACGTTATGCTCCAAACGCTTGCGTTGGTCATATCGCTAACAAACTTTTCGCTATAATCTTTCCATCTAAAAGACCGAAGGTTGAAATCTGTTGCCATGTTAAGTGCTAAAGCCGATGCCATTTTACAAGACAAATCCAAGCTTTTAACCGAGATCTATTTTGATCTGCAATCCTATTTTGAATCAAAATATGGGAACGATACGGTTGTATTTATGGAAATTGGAACGTTTTTTGAGATTTATGAGGTCAATAATGACGCGATGCAACTGGGTAAAGCCAAGGAGCTTGCTGAACTGCTCAATATTCAGTTAACAAAAAAAAATAAGAGCATCGTGGAAAACTCTGTAAAAAACCCTCTGTTGGCCGGTGTACCATCTGTCTCGTTCGAACGGTATTTAAATCGAGTGATTCAAGAGCAAAAATACACCGTTGTTGTCGTACGGCAAAAGGGAGTTCCACCGAAAATTAGCCGTTATATTTCCCAGATTATTTCACCAGGCACTAACTTTGATTACAGCATTGACAATGATGACAACTATATTGTCTCTTTGCTCATCGATAAAAACCGGGAGATATACTCCATTGGATACAGTGCCATTGATGTCACAACCGGCAAGACCTGGTTGTATGAAACACATGGCACCAGTGAAGATCAGAACTATGCACTAGATGAGGTCTTTAATCTTCTGAGCATCTATAAAACTTCTGAAGTGGTACTGACATTTTTAGATGGTGTGGATTCTCAAAAGGAGATTATTCGCTATCTGGAGATTCCCGAGCACTATCATTACAGCGTCAATCATCATCGTCCCCGCGTCAGCTACCAAAATGAATTGTTTAAAAATGTTTATGAGATTGAGTCGCTGCTCTCACCTATTGAACATCTAGACCTAGAGCGTTTGCCATTAGTCTCGGAGGCACTGGCAATTTTAGTACACTTTGTCATAGAGCATGATTATCATATTATCCAAAAGCTGTTTCGTCCCCAAATTATCGACTCCAAACGTTACATGTATTTAGGCAATGCCGCGCTGGAACAGTTGAGTGTAATCTCTAAAGACCGCAACGAATTAACACTGCTGAAACTCATCGATAAAAGTGCTACCGCTATTGGAAAACGGTTGTTAAAAGAACGTCTTTTAAATCCGATTATGGAACGTGGAGAGCTTGAACGCCGTTACTGTTTAGTAGAAAAGGTCACCTCGCATACCCGATTGCTTGAAGAATTATTGCGGGGAATTTATGATTTGGAACGGTTGGCACGACGGATGAAACTCGTACGACTGCATCCGTTTGAGATGAACTTTATTTATGACTCTTTACTGAATGTCAAGGCATTAATGACCTATCTGAAAGAGCATCATCTCCAAAAAGCGCCCTTTAGCAACAGTGAGATTGACACGTTTGTTCGTGATATTGAAAATAGTTTTGATCTGGAGACCTCACGCCGTTTTACCACGCAGAGTTTGGATGACAACTTTTTTATGCGTGGCGTTGACAGTGCCATTGACATTCTTGTCGATGAAAATATGCAGATGCTTCAGGTTTTTCATGCCATTATTCAGACTATTGAAGCGGCAATTCGCAAAGAGTCTTCTTCAACTACGGCATCTTTTGTCACCTTGGGACAGCTTGAGAAAGAGGGATATTATATTAGTGTAAGCAAGAGTCGTTTTGCTCTCATCGAGACCTGTTTTCATACGCTGCAGATGACGCAAGAAGATTTACATGTAAATTTTGAGAACTTCAACATCAAAAAATTGACCAACAGTGTCAAAATCACTTCGGAGTTGACCGAACAGCTTTCTGATAAAATTATGCGTAACCGCAGTAAAATTGTTCTACTGGTTAAAGAGCGCTTTAAGCTGCTCCAGGAAAGCTATGACCGGCGTTATACACTGCTGTTTGAGCGCATTATTCGATATGTTGCCGACCTTGATGTAGCGGTAGGTTCGGCTAAAGTAGCGCATGAATATAACTATGCTAAACCCATGATTGTCGATGTCGCAGCAGATGAAAACTTTTTGCAGATTATGGCCTTGCGTCATCCGCTCATTGAGATTCAGGAGTCTCAGGGGCTTTATGTACCCAACGATATTGTCATGGGTAATCGTGATTATGTTGATCTGCCGTATCCGCATACGGTTATGCTGAATACGGAAGTTCATGACGGACACGATATTCACGGTGTGTTACTTTATGGCATCAATTCCAGTGGAAAATCGTCATTGATGAAAAGTATCGGGATTGCCACACTTTTGGCACAGTCGGGATTTTATGTACCGGCATCGGTGATGAAATTTTCATTATTTGATTCAATTTTTACGCGGATTGTTTCTAAAGATAATTTGGCAAAAGGACTTTCAACGTTCGCCGTAGAGATGATGGAGCTTAAAAATATATTTAACCGTGCCGGTACCAAAGCACTGGTTTTAGGAGATGAAATCAGTCACGGTACCGAGACGCTTTCGGGGGTTGCTATTGTGACAAGTGCCATTATGAAACTGGCAAAATTTCGTTCTCTGTTTCTGTTTGCAACACATCTGCATCAACTCTCGACCATGGAGGAGATACGCCGTTTGAAGAATGTGGTCGATCTGCATCTGAGTGTGGAGTATGATGCGCAGAATGACCGGCTTCTTTTTAATCGTGTGTTGCAATCGGGTAGCGGTAGTAGTGTTTACGGTCTGGAGTTTGCCAAATCGTTGCACATGGATAGCGAATTTTTGGAATCTGCCAACACCATTCGCAAGCGCCTGGCCAATGATTTTGATGAACTTGAACTGTTGGTAAAAAAACGTACCAGCAGATACAACCGGGATCTTTATGTTACAAAGTGTATAATTTGTGGTAATATTGCCGAGGATGTCCACCATATTGCTCATCAGTCACGTGCATCGAAGGCGGGGTTTATTGACCACTATCATCAGGACAACAAGAGCAATCTTGTTCCCTTGTGTAAAGAGCATCATAAAGCAATCCATGAAGGGAGTATTGTGGTCAAGGGATTTATTATGACCTCTAAAGGATTGCAACTTGATATGGAACAACAATTAAAGGAGAAAAAATGAGACAATTGTTTATTGGTGCATTGGCAGCTATGATATTTTTAGGTGGCTGTACGCAAGAGACGCAAAATGTTATTGGGCGCTCTATCCAAAACTGGACCGGAACGGATGGAGTATTGGATGTCTATGCCGGAGAGAAGCTGGTGAAGCGTTTTGTCAAAATTGATAAGCTCACTACGGCACACGGTACTTCTGACGGTGGAGCGCGGGCATATCGTTACGGTTATGGTGTTGATGACAAAAATTTTAATCTCAAAGCCGATCAGGGTGAGAAAAAGGTTTATTTTGAAATTAGTGACTACTCCACTTCGTATGTTTTTTATGAAAATTCCAATTAGAGGCCTGTAAGATTGGATGTTATTGCTCTGTTTAAACAACTTATAGAGAGGAAAAGTGAAACCCCTGATGATGGGGGAATTTTAGATTTTATAGCTGAATATCTTGAGGGCTATGAAGTGGTTCGTATTGATAAAGAGGAGGTGAAAAATCTCTTTATATATAAAAAATTCGGCGATGGAGACCATCTCTGTTTTGCCGGTCATGTCGATGTTGTTCCCGCGGGAGAAGGATGGCAGAGTGATCCGTACCATGCTGTAGAAATGGAGGGCTATATTTACGGTCGCGGTACGCAAGATATGAAAAGCGGTGTCGCTGCCATGGTACAGACGCTGAAAACGACTGTATCATTTCATGGAACGCTCTCATTACTGCTGACTTCTGATGAAGAAGGTGATGCCAAATACGGTACCGTAGAGGTTTTGAAGTACCTTCAGGCACATCATATGTTGCCAGATGCCGTTATTGTCGCCGAACCAACATGCGAAGAGGTATTTGGCGATGCCATGAAGGTAGGGCGGCGTGGCTCTATTAACGGGGTCATAGAAAAGCGGGGCAAACAGGGACATGCGGCATATCCGGAAAAGGCTCTCAATCCTATTCATAAAGTAGCTCAAGTGTTACCGCATATTGCCGGAGTCAATTTGGATCACGGCGATGACTTCTTTAGCCCCAGTCAGTTTGTTATTACCGATATTCGTGCCGGTATGGAAGTTACCAATGTGACTCCCGGAACATTGAAGATGATGTTCAATGTGCGGAATTCCACGAAAACCACAGCTAAAACTGTGGAAGATTTTGTACATAAATATTTTAAAGAGATGGACTATACGTTGACGCTGAATCAGAGTGCGTACCCGTTTATGACCGATGTTCATACTAAGATTGTAACAACATTGGACAAGGCGATAGCCACAGTGTGTAATATCGAAGCAAAACATTCTACGGCAGGAGGAACATCTGATGCACGTTTTATGGCACCATATGGCATTGATGTTGTAGAGTTCGGTGTGAGAAATGACCGTATTCACGCCCCAAATGAGCGGACATCAGTCAAAGAAGTAGTTCAGTTGTATGATGTTTTCTGTGAAGTCGTGAGAGTGTATTGAGATCATCTTTCATTTAAAAAATCAAAGATTGTTTAAACTAATTAAATAGAATTTCTAAAAATAGTGTTATAATGTCAAGATATTGTCGAAAAAGTGAGAGAGCAACACGATGGATCCGAAAAAATCCCATACCGAATTAACGCGAAACAGTACTGATGCCCGTGGTAGAATTCGTAAATATCAAGCTCGTCAAGATAAATACCGACGTATCAAACGGAAAAAAAATGACGATTTTTTAGCACGTGAAATTGATATAAGTGACTATATTATCTCACCCGAGGGGTATGAGAGTATTGTTTTTTCGCTCTATTTTCTTATTGTTCCGTACCTTGTAGGTTTGACGGTGGTCTTTTTTTATGTGGCAGATGCCGACTTCAAAACGTTTCAAATGATCGATTTTACCACTCTTTTTGTCGTATGGATGATTGGTTATGAAGTAATTGCTGCAATTATTCTCTTTTTTATTTTTATTGCTTTTTTACGAAGTCTGGCACGAAGTCCGGGATAAAACTTAAAAAGTAGAAGGGTAATAATGCGTCAGTTTGTAGTGATAATGGGATGGATGGTGTTACATGTGGCGATACACGCTGCGGAGATTTCATGGTATCACAACTATAATGAAGCAGCGAACAAAGCACTACAAGAGGAGAAAAATATTTTTCTCCTTATTACGAGTGACACCTGTCAATGGTGTCGTAAGTTAGAAGCAACGACGTTAACAGAACCTAGTATTGCAGAACGTATCAATGCGCATTATATTGCCGTGACGTTAACACGCAATGAAGATACGTACCCAAAGTATTTGAATGCTAAAATGGTGCCGATGAGTTTTTTTTTAACTGCAACCGGCAGGGTAATTAACAGTATGCCCGGATATTGGAATGTTGAAGACTATCATTCTATGTTGGATGATGTAAATTATGAACTTAAAAAACATGATAGGAAGTAATAATGGAATGTATTAGTACCGATAAAGCGCCGCAGGCCATAGGCCCTTATTCTCAAGCTGTTGTGGTTAACGGGATGTTGTATACTTCAGGACAGATTGCTCTGACACCCGAAGGTGTGATGCTCGGTGCCGACATTGTTCTGCAGACGCAACAGGTATTGAGAAATTTGGAAGCAGTACTGAGTGCCGGTGGCAGTGAGATGTCAAAAGTCGTTAAATGCACGATTTTTTTAAGCAGTATGGATGATTTCGCAACGGTGAATGATCTCTATGAAGCGGCATTCAAAAGGCATAAGCCCGTGCGTTCGACCGTTGCCGTGAAAACGTTGCCGAAAAATGCCTTAGTTGAGATTGACGCTATTGCTTTAATCTAAACTTAAACGTAGTTTCGGTAAAATTCGCGCACTTTTTGTAGACTTATAACTATTAAGGAAGCGCAATGTACGCAATTTTTAAAAACGGTGGCAAGCAATATAAGGTGGAAGAGGGTGACATTCTTCTGCTGGACAAGCTCAGTCTTGATGCCAAAGAGACAGTAGAGTTTAAAGAAGTTCTTGCGGTGAATGCCGGTGAACTTAAAATTGGGGCACCTTTTATTGAAGGTGCAGTTGTAACGGCTGAAGTGATCAATGAAGGTCGCGCCAAGAAAGTCGTTATTTTCAAAAAACGCCGTCGTAAAGATAGTAAAGTGAAACGTGGATTCCGTCGTGATTTTACACGTGTTCGCATTACTAAAATCGCCGCGTAATTTTTAAATTTAGGAGTATCAGATGGCACATAAAAAAGGTCAAGGTAGTACACAGAATAATCGTGATTCGGCAGGACGTAGACTGGGTGTGAAAAAATTCGGTGGTGAGCGTGTACGTGCAGGTAATATTGTTATTCGTCAGCGCGGTACTAAAGTGCATCCGGGTGATAATATGGGTATGGGGAAAGATCATACGCTGTATGCTCTTATTGATGGTGTGGTTAAATTTGAGCGTAAAGATAAGAAACGTACCAAAGTTTCTATTGTTCCAGCTGCATAAATTTCTCTTTTTCAGGCAGATGCCTGAATCTTCAATATTAAGTTCTTCTTTGTAAATAAATGGTTTATACTATACTTTTTGAATATGCTCATGAGAGTTCAGTGTAGAGTATTTATTTGTAATTTACATGCATAGTGCTCAGCAAAGGAAAGGTATGTTTACTGATCAGGTAGAATTAACAG
>JALUJE010000155.1 GCA_027057185.1 Helicobacteraceae bacterium
AAGCAACGTGGTTTTAAAAGAACGCATAATCGTTTCCATCTCACCGATAGTACTGTCGGTTTGAGTACTGAACTTGTAGGCTGCTTGAGCACTGTCGCGCACTTGGCTTAAGGTGGCTACTTCATCATCGAGCCGTAGTGTCTTGGAAAATATTTCAGAATCCTCGTGAGCATACTGAATAGTACGTCCTGAAGAAATCTGCCGATTCACGTCAAAAAGTGCTTTATTGAGTTGTGTATTGCTAGTATCAATATTTTTGTAGTACATTCCGCTTGTAATTCGCACTCAACACCTCCACGCAATTTCTATTTGTTAAAGACAATATCGACACCACCGAAAATATATTTACTTATTTGCCCATTTACAAGATTTTAAGAAAAAAACGACTATGATGTCACTCCCATTCAAATGCCAGTATGGTGAAATTGGTAGACACGTCGGATTCAAAATCCGATGGCTTCACGGCCGTGGCGGTTCGAGTCCGCCTACTGGTACCACTCAATTACTTCAGCCTGCAACATAGCAATATATATGATGCAGTCCAACAATACCTTACTTTGTATTTTGAAAGGTTTAAATAGTATAATTCCAAAATATTTTTTTTACATGTAATTTACATGTGTATTGGAGTCGCCGTGGGATTAAGTATAGGATTAGTAGGATTGCCTAATGTTGGTAAATCAACAACATTTAATGCGCTGACCAAAGCACAGAATGCCGAAGCGGCGAATTATCCGTTTTGTACTATTGAACCAAATAAGGCAGTAGTGCCCGTACCCGATAGTCGCCTTGATGCCCTTGCGGCCATTGTCAGCCCTGAGCGTATTCAGCACTCAACACTCGATTTTGTCGATATTGCCGGTCTGGTCAAAGGGGCCAGTAAAGGAGAGGGGTTGGGGAACAAGTTTCTCTCAAACATTCGCGAAACAGAAGTTATTCTACACATTGTACGCTGTTTTGAAGATGAAAATGTTGTACATACTGAGGGCGGAATCGATCCGTTACGCGATATTGAAATCATAGAAACCGAATTGATTTTGGCCGACATCGAAGCCTTAACCAACCGCATAGAACGTCTTAAAAAACAGGCAAAAGCCGATAAAAAAGCCAAAGCACTCATGGAATATGCCCAAACACTCTCAGAATTTTTGGCAGAAGGCAATTTGGCACGTAATTTTGATGATATCTGCAGCGATATGTTTCTCGAACTTGATCGTGACTTACGCCTTTTGACCTCCAAAGAGATTATGTACGGCGCTAATGTTGATGAGGCGGGTCTTTTAGAAGATAACGAACACGTTAAAGCGCTGGAAGCACATGCCCTATCGCAAGGTTTTGAAGTCATTAAACTCTGTGCCAAAATAGAAGAAGAACTCGTAGAGCTCAGTGACGAGGAGCGTGATGAGTTTTTAAACGAACTTGGAGTTGCACAATCGGGGCTACACCAGATTATTCATAAAGGTTTTGATAAACTGGGTCTCATGAGCTACTTTACCGCCGGTGTCAAAGAGGTGCGTTCATGGACCATTCGCAAAAATACTACGGCTCCAAAAGCAGCAGCAGTCATTCACAACGATTTTGAAAAAGGTTTTATTCGTGCCGAAGTGATTGCTTTTGACGATTTCATAACCTATCGGGGTGAAGCTGGAGCCAAAGAGGCAGGAAAAATGCGTCTAGAAGGTAAAGAGTATATTGTTCACGATGGTGATGTCATGCACTTTCGGTTTAATGTCTAAACGATTTACCCACTGAAAACTTTGTTAAAATCTACCGACAGCGGTGTCCTTTTTATGCTCTTAAGTGCGCTATTTTCAGCAGTAAATGGTGCCCTTGCCAAAATTCTTTCCGAAGATTTGAGCGCTTTGGAAATTGTCTTTTTTAGAAACCTCATTGGTGTTGTGTTTATTGTACTCATGCTCAGGCATACTCCCGGAAAATTCAGCTCCTCACATTTAGGATCACTCATTTTACGCGGTCTTCTTGGGTTTAGTGCCATGATTCTGTTTTTCTACACCATTACCGCCATTCCTCTGGGCGTAGCAATTACGCTCAACAAAACATCCCCGTTTTTTGTTGCGATCCTAGCATTTTTTCTGCTGAATGAACGGGCTTCCAAGCAAAGTATTATTGCTCTTTTTATAGGATTTTTTGGTGTCCTGCTTATTACTAAACCTCAAGGGATTAACCTGATTGACTATGACCATCTTTTGGGAATTCTGGGCGGTTTTTTTGCTGCAGCTGCCTACACTACTATCCGAAAAATCAAAGATCATTTTGATTCCCGGGTGATTGTCCTGTCGTTTATGGTGTCCGGCACCATTTTGCCCATATTGCTCTTTTTTCTGGCAAATTTCTACACCCCGCCCTCCTATCTGGCGTTTCTTATTACTCCCTTTGAGATGCCACTGTCTTGGAGTATATGGGGGTTTATTCTGCTAATGGCCGTCATCTCTACCATCTCTCAGTGGCTGTTAACCAAAGCATACTCCAGCACCAACGCAACCATTATTGGTGTGGTGAGTTATACCAATATTCCTTTTGCCATTGGCTTTGGGGTAATGCTTGGCGATGCTTTTCCCGACATTGTGGCGCTATGCGGAATTCTTTTTATTGTTCTGGGCGGTCTACTGGTCAACAGAGCAAAAGCGTCGTAATTTACATGTAAATTTTAACCAACTTCAAAAGAGAGATTTTGTTCATCTCTAAATATTTGCTTATTTGTTACCTGTTTCTGACAAACTCTGCAATGGTTTGGGTAAACTTCACGTTCTCACCGGAATTTACATGTAAATTCAAGGTCTCTTTTTCGGTAATGAGCACTATCGTCGAACCCATCTCAAAACAGCCGAAATCATCTCCTTTTTTTAAATGCAAATCATGAAACTCATAGGGGCGTTTGTAGGCATCGGCATCATTACTCACCAATCGAGGCTCAAAGCTCACTCTCATTTTTCCGACATTGAGTGCGCCGACGAGCACCAGGTAAAGTAGTGTTCCCTGCGCCGTTTGCGCTTCAATAACCACCCGTTCATTTTCAATAAACAGATTGGCGATATTTTTAAGCGCCGGCATATTCACAGGGTAGAGTTTTCCCGGAATATGTACAGCCCGGTTAATTGTAAGATCGCAGGGCATATGGTAACGGTGGTAATCTTTTGGTGAAAGATAGAAGTTGATGAATTGCCCGTTCACAAGGCGCTCCTTATGCTCCAAA
>JALUJE010000156.1 GCA_027057185.1 Helicobacteraceae bacterium
GCTTTAGCTGCACCTTTGTTCGGTGGGACTAAAGTCTCCACTTCCAAACTGGAGATTAACGGATGGCATTGCACCCCTTGGCTTACGCCTGAATTTTCTCTCTTTTTGGCATTCGTTTCGTGATTTTTCCCTCTTTTTTTGTATTGCAGTATGTACGTTTGATACCGTCAAGACTGTTAAAAATATTGCGCGTTGCATTTTCCAGCTGTGTCGCGATATCTTCCAGCTGTGTCGAAGGTGCGTTTTGGGCATTTTTATTCACATACTCCTGTGCCAGTGCATGAATCTTTTCATGATCGTTTACCAGCACGCTCCACGCAGCGGACTGCGCGATAGTACTTTTGTTCTCTTCCTGCTCTCTCATCCATCGCCCCAGATCACACTGTGTCGGTGGTGTCACATCGAAACGGGTCTTGATCTCAAGCTTTTCGAGAATTTTCGCTTTAAAAAGCAAATGTTTGTGCTTCATCTGTGCAATCGTTTCATTGAGTTTAACATCACACACCTGGTTTCGGACTTCCTCTTTAAACGACGCTGTGGAAACTACATGAAACAGATTCGTCGAAAGCGTTCTGATATTTTGGGAAAGATCATCGATACCGGTAGCCATCTTCACATTTTCCGATACAACCTGGTTCATCTTCGCAACGGCATTGTCAATCTCCACCATATTTTTTTCCTGAATCTCGCTTTTATACGCAACCGACTCGATAATACCCTTGGTCGCATTGATCTCATTTTTCAGATGCCCATATCCGGTAATCATCTCTTCGCTGATCGCTTTGCCCTCCATCGATTTGCTTTTTGCACTTTCAACCAGCAGTTTGATTTCAGCAGCGGCTTCGGCACTTTTGGTGGCAAGGTTTCTTACCTCCTGCGCCACGACGGAAAAACCTTTCCCCGCTTCTCCGGCAGTTGCCGCTTCTACTGCTGCATTGAGTGACAAAATATTGGTTTGGAAAGCGATCTGGTCAATGATGGCAATCGCTTCATCGATCGCTTCAACTTTATCGTTGATCTCATCTGCCGCTTCCGCTGTTTTGGATGCCAGCACCAATCCTTTGTCAGATGTCTGAGCCAGTTGATCCGCCATGGAAGAGGATTTTCGTATATCTGAAATACTCTCTCTTGTTGTCGCTTTCATATGCTCCAGTACAGATGTCGTGTTACTTAAGGCACTGCGCTGTTCGTCGGCAAACTTGGTTAAAGAGGTGGATGAGTGAGAAAGCACTTTGGTATTGTCAGTCAAGCTTCCTCCCGTATTCTGAATGACGGCAAAGAGTTCAGAAATGTTATCTCCAAGCAATTTTGCGGAAGTAACTACAGCACCGAAGTCTCCATTCATGCCCTTGACACTGCCATGCGGAATTTCATAGTCGAATTTCCCCTGGCTATAATGGTTTAGCAATGCAACCAGTGCAGCAAATTTTTCCTTGGTCGATCTCAACATATCATTAAGTGCAATGCGTAAATGTTCTACTTCTATAGATGCTCCGGATTCATTGACGGAGTGCCCGAAAAATCCGTTGCTCACTTTACGTACAACATCTTCTATTTCACTGACGACCCTTTTGTCCTGTTCGATAATTTTGGTAATTTTTTCAATTTGCACGTTGATCATTGCCGTCATTTCGGCAAACTCATCTTTCCCCTCCACTTTCATCGGTTTAATATAATCTTTTTCTCTGGCAACATAGGAGAGAAAGAAACGCAATCCCTGCTGAAGATTCTCCACCTGTCTGGAAAGACGTTTTGTCATCATGAACACAAACAAACCAATCACCATAAACACGGCAGTATTGATCAGGAAAAAGAGCAGTAGTGTATGCCATGCATGGTTATACAACGCCTGTGCCGTTTCGGTAATATATTTTGACTGGAGGTTCTCCACCTCTTTGAATTTATTGATTTTACGGGTAATACTATCAAACCACCGCTGTGCGGGAATATTGAATCCCTGCATGCCCTTTGCATTTATCAGCATCTTTTCCATCGTCTCAACATTCTGAACGACGGGATCATGAAATATAGTCTGATACGCCTTTAATACTTTTGCAGGCGCATAATAGTGAAAATTTTTCAAAAAAGCTTCCTGCTGGGCAATCAATTTGATAAAATAGACTTGCATACCTTCAGCAAAACTCCCTCCTGCCAATGTTCCTGTACCAACCGCACGTTCGATCCCCATACGCTCTTTTGCCTGAAGAAAATTGAGATAGCCGTTGATTTCGTTACTGATTGTTACATTGTCCGCCATTTTGACGATGGTTGCAATCGTATCCAGCAAAGAGGCATTCATATTGCTGTACGAGGCAATCAATTTTGTCGATGTCACGCCAAGACTGTCTATAGAATTGCGAATCGTCGGAAGGTTATGTACTTTATCCATTGCTTTTTCCAGGTTTTGCTTAAATTCCGGTAAAAATGTCTCTGCCGGCAATTGATTGAGAAATCGGAAAAGGATTTGGATCTGTTTATCTGTCAGCTGACGTTGCCTGGCAAGCTGATCTTTAAATTTTTGTCCATGACTACCGACAAAACCGGCACTCAGACCTCGCTCTTTTTGTGTTTCATGAATAACATTGGATATTTTTACAGATAATTCAGACAGTTCTTTAAGCGCACTGTGTCTGGTGGCATCGACATAGGTGCCGTAAAATGTCACCATGGTATATATAGCCAGTGCAAGTACGGGAATGGATAAGAGGAGATAGAGTTTCTTCGAAAAGTTTAACTGATCCATAAATTTCATAAAAATCCTTTTTTGGTTTCCAGACGGCAGGAAATCCTTTCGACCAAAATCGGATTTATTAAAATTAAATTTAGGTTTAAGGACAGGTTTGCGGCGCTGTTTCGTGCAAATTTGCATGAAACAGTGTAGGATGAGACTGAAGTGTCACCAGTTTGTCATGAGGTTCGGCAATAAAATACCCCTGTGCATAGTCGATACCGATCTCCTGTATTTTTCGAAAGATCTCTTCACTGCTGACAAATTCCGCAACCGTTTTGATATTGAGCGATTGTGAAAAAGTGTGGATAACACTGGTTAAAACCTGACTTTTTTGATCCGTTGCAATATTTTTGATAATACTGCCGTCTATTTTGACAAAATCGGGATTCATCTTCATGATACGCTGAAAATTGGAATAACCGCTTCCAAAATCGTCTATTGCAATCTTGACACCGTACTTGCG
>JALUJE010000157.1 GCA_027057185.1 Helicobacteraceae bacterium
TAAAAGGCAAAAAATGATAGAGAGATTTTACCTCAAGGACTATCTGAGTTTTAAAGAGAGTGCTTAATTATTTAAACAAATAGCAATCGACTAAACCATATGCTACTCCTCCCATATTCATACAATCTATTTTAATACCTTGGTATCATAAACACCCTGCAGCATAGCCTTCCATGCGGGGTCTAGGCTATAAGCCGAACCATCATCGGCATGCGTTGCAGGGTCATTGAGCCAATCTAGCGGAATACGTCCTCCTTTGTTGTCAGAAGAAGAAGCAGAGTAAAAAGTAACATAGGTATCACTCTTCTCTAGTGCGCGTTCTAATGTGGTTTTCATATCATTGAGTCCTACTTTATTTCTAGTATCAAACTCAGGATAGTCATCACTTTTCAATGGTTCATTGGAGACCATAAAATTTACATGTATTTCTGTAGCCCACGTATCACGCTCTTCTGGTGGGAGTATCCAATGCTGGGTGGCATCTACTGCATCATTGGTAGCATCAGCGGCAATGGTATATTTGCGCCATGCATAAGCATCGTCAAAATGAGCCTGTGTGCGTAGTCTGTAGTCCTCGCCCATGTCATGCAGTGTCGCCTGATGAGAGAGTCCTTTTTTCAAACCTGTAAACATAGCGCCCATCCATTCATGTTGACGTTCAAGCCCTACATTTACTACCACAGGGTGTCCATTGATGCCCCTATTGGCTTCTATATGTCCCTCGACCGGAGAGTGGTAATAGAGTACATCAATAGCCGGGTATTCACTTACCATTGCTTCCATAATCTGCTGAAAGCGTGCCGTAATCTTGGCGGAGTGTTCTGCAAAAGTATAGTTAGGATTTTTATAGGCATCATCATCGTACCATGCATTGCCATGTTTGTAGTTAATCATCTTATGGCTCTCTACGTTATAGGCCTCATCATCATAGACAATACCCCTAAACCCTAAGTTTTTGGCTACTTTAGCTAGCGTTTTAAAGTTTGCTATAACATTATTCCAGAGTGCATCATCCCAAAAATCACCAGGGTAATGCATGTGTACGGTTAAAAAATTTGATTTGGTCTGATACAAGTCTTTTACATCTTTAACTTCATCCCAAATATAGTTATAGGACAATAACGGCGTATTGGACTCCATCACCCTATTGGTATAGGAGTTACCCACCATGGTAAACCCAGAAAAAGGCAAGGTGTTCATGTAGGCTGCCCTAGAAGCAAAGTTGTCTGCCATGCTAGGAAGCCAGTGCCCTTTTTGGTGAAGTATCAGCTGTTTGTTGCTGTACCACTGTGCCATATTGCAGTAATCGATTGCTACATTACTATCATGGTCACATTTATAATAATAGTCAGATAGAGGGTTCACTACCTGTATGCCATTACCGTGTGCATAAGGGTCATCACTTCCTACTTCAAGTGCCACATCATGCGCAGAGGCTGTGCCTTTAAATGTATATTTCATCAGTGCATCCAATGGTTTTAAAATCCCCTGCATCGTACTGTATGCCCCACTACCGTACGGATAACGATGGTCTGCATCCTCCACTATCTGCCAATCTTTCTGATTGTTTGGTATGGAGTCGAGCAGATAAAACTCTGTTAGCGTGATGCGAGGGTCAGTATCGTTTACTGCATTATTTCCTCCCACACCATACTGTTGCATCACCACATTGGTATTGGCAGGGAGATTCTGCATCTCTTGTTTAGTGAGATTATAGGCATAATAGCCCTCCAACACCATGACAAACCTACCATTTTCTCCATACCCCATGTCCGAAAAGTGTTTGAGTATATTGAAAGCATAGCCACCTCCCAAAGAGTGCCCCAGTACCCCTATGCGCGTCGTGTCCAGTTTAGGGAGTATGCCATTGGCATTATCAAGCATTTTATCTAAGTTGGCAAAGACATCATTCCATGCATGTTTATTTTGTTTTGAGTAGATGACATAATATCCATGACTGGCGATAAACGTTAAAAGAGACTCATAATCTTTCGAATCAACTGAACCATACCCAGAAGCAAAGAAAACGACGGGCACTTTGACACCATCTGCTATATCAGTAGGGTAATAGACTGTGGTCATATTGGCATCTACTTCATCATGATGAGATACGGGATGAAGACCACCTTGACCATAGACAGGGGTATTGTCTACCACGCTAAAGCTATAACGCTCTTCTACATGAAAAGAGTTATGAAAAAAAAGCCGTATTTCATACTGACCTGCAGGCATAGGTTTTTGATCTCGACTCAATACCGCATTACCTTGTTCTACCCAATTCCAAGCTATCACATTAGCCCAATCATTGCTCTCTTGAGCCTTATAAATACCTACCCAATCTCTATCTCCCGAAAGTGGCCTATCTATAACAATAGAGACATTTTCATCTACTTCATAGGTATTTTTGACTGTTTTAAGAGGTACGGGCACATCACGCTGAGCATAGGGCACAAATATTGTAAAATCACCTAACATTATAGGTGCCAATTTTAGATTGACAGCATCCAACATCGCGCTCAATGCCACCATTATCATCATTTTTTGTATTATTTTTAATGTCATTTTTTTCTTCCTGTTTTATTCATTGATTCTGTTTAAAAATGCTTCTAAATTAGTATAGCCATCTCCATTCTAGTACAAATAACATAAATGCACTATAAATCTCTCTCAAGCGCTTTTAGCCCCTTGAAACATTCATAGTATTCTCATAAAATTATCAATGTTTTTCCTTATTACGCTAAAATTGCAGAAAAAAGAGCCCTTTATGAATATGAATCGTTATATAGTGCTGCTCCTTCTGGTGAGCACCCTTATCCACGCCAAAATTGTAGGCGGCATTGCGGTCTTGGTTCAGGATGAACCCATTACGCTCTTCGAGATCAAAGAGATGATGCAACGCGAGAACCTGTCTCTTAAGCAGAGTGTACAAAAACTTATTCGTCACAAGCTTGAAGCTCTGGAAATTAAAACACGTCATATTGTCGTCACACCACAAGAGGTATTGCGTGAACTCAAAGCTATGGCGCAACAAAATTTAGATATGATATTTGTTGTCAGAAAACGATTGTTGGAAAGTATTTTAGAATTGTGGCAAAATAAACATTTTATTGTAGTTGATATTACCAACAACCGTCCGGAGTTTATTGTAAATCAGCTTAAAGTTAGTTTTCAAAATAAAGC
>JALUJE010000158.1 GCA_027057185.1 Helicobacteraceae bacterium
CATCTTTACAGATATTGGTCGGATTAATATGGCGGTTAATATTAAAATAGCTCTTCATGCCATGAAGTGCTCGACGCTTTAAATCGGCAAGTTCACCCAGTTCAAAAAGATCATATTCATAAAGCGCTAAAGCCTCATCAAACCCGATACGCTCACCTGCTCTTACTTTTTCGGAAATATTCACACTTTATCCTTTTAAGAGCGGCAATTATATCGAAATATCAGTATAATTAGCTTATGAAAATAGCCGAACAGATAGAAGATTTAATAGAACAAGACGGTAGTGATTTTGAAATCTCCAAACTCTTCAAAGCCCACATCAAAGCCTATAGTGACTCACTGCATCAACTCTTTGAAAAAAATCAGGGCAAAGACTTTTTAGTCAAACACACCAAAGCATATGATGCCATCATATCACTAATGTACAAAACCGTACTGCGACAAACCTTTGGCAATTACCTTCCCATGCGTAACTCTATCCCCATCGCCATCATTGCTCTGGGCAGTTATGGACGCGAACAGCTCTGCGTCCACAGCGATATTGACCTCATGATAGTGTATGAAAAGATTGAAGGCTACCATACACAACTCATTATAGAAAAATTGCTGTATTTAGCATGGGATGCCGGATTGAAACTGGGGCACCGTGTCCATGAAGTTCATGATATTCTTCAGGCTTCCAGAGAGGATCTTAGCATCCGAACTTCCATGATGGAGGCACGTCTCATTATTGGTTCACCATTTACCTGGGGTGCTACACAGCGTGAATTGACACGAATTCGACGGGACCACCCCAAAGCCTATATATTGGCAAAAATTGAAGAAGCACACCAGCGTCGTAGGAAATACCCCATTAGCATGCAGCCCAATATAAAAGAAGGCATCGGATCATTACGGGATTCCCAACTGCTCTTTTGGATTGCCACTACCATTTATGATGTTCAAAACACCAAAGATCTCAGCGGTATGTTCTTCAGTGACGAAGCGTATCGTGAGTATCGTATTTCACTGGAATTACTCTTTCGGGTACGGAGTGCTTTGCATCTTATTGCAAGAAAACAACAAGATAAACTGCTGATGGAGCAACTTCCTCAAATAGCCGGCATGTTGGGATTTAAAGATTCCCAAAAACTGGCAACTAAAGTATTTCAGGCACTCTGGAGAATCAATAACTTTACCCAGATTTTTATTACCAAAATATTACGTCCTTATTATTTCGATTCCAGCCATATAACACGCTTGCGTCAGGCACGCATCTGTAACAACTACTATATTCTTGAGAACACCCTCTATACCACCTACCACCAGAAACCTCAAGATATTAACACACTGCTTGAACTCTTAGTCAATCTAGAAGATACACCGTACCGATTTGACGCCAGCGTCCTAGCACAATTTACCTATGCCAGTATCAAACATCCACTAACACTCAAAACGTATACACTGTTACGAAAACTTTTTGAAAAAAATCATACCTACTCATTTTTGAAACTCTTCTACAACGCAGGGATATTGCATGAACTCATTGCCGCTTTTAGAAAAGTCCAGCATCTTCCCCAGTTTGACGGTTATCATCACTATCCAGTCGATCTACACTCCATTAAATGCGTAAAAAGTTTGGAGAGCATTAGCGAAACTGTTATTAATGAACTCTATCAATCCCTTACAGCTGAAGAGCGTAGCATGCTAAAAATCGTCACCCTACTTCATGATACCGGCAAAGGACGAACACAAAATCATAGTGACGTCGGTGCCAAACTGGTGGTACCTTTGCTTAAAAAACTCAAATATAACGACACGGTTCAAGAGTGCGCTGCGTTACTGATTAAACATCATGTACTTATGAGTAATGTTGCATACAATGAAGATCTTCACAGTGAAAAAACCCTCTATAAATTTATGTCAAAGATCAAAACACCGCAAAATCTCAAGCTACTCTATATCTTGACCTATGCCGATATTAACGGTGTCGGTCATGGCGTCTATACGCCTTTTAGCTCCAAACTTTTGCGAAAACTCTATCATGCAGCACGTGAAGTATCTCAACAACGTGACCGCATCAGTGATGCCACAAAGCGCTTGCGCCTGGAACGACGCATTAAAAGTGCGCCGCAGTATGTACTACTTCCCAAGCTGTTGCAGAAAAAAATATTAACCATTGAATCCAACCTATTCTTCTTTAAGCATACTCCCGATGAAATTATTACCCTGGCATTACAGGCAAAAGGACTTCAAGACTACAGTTACCACCTCAATAGTAGCAACGGTTTTACTATTGAAATACTACGTCTTGTGCCACTCAATCTTGGGTATCTTCTAGGTAAACTCAGTTACCTCGATGTCGCCTCTATGGATATTTTTACCCTTTTTGATAATATTAAATATTTTAAAATTGAATTTTTACATCAGCCTGATGAGGACACTCTCGAACATATTAGAGAAATTATTGAAGACTCCTTTGACATGAGCAAAAAAGTGACCATTCAGCACCCCACCATATTACCTCATGAAATTACTTTGGATTGTGATCATTCACTCACCTATGCACAACTCCATATTGTCACAACCAATCAACGCGCTCTTTTAGCTTATATTGTCAAGCGTTTAGACGATATGGACATCAATATTGCTACGGCAAAAATTTATACAACAAAAAAACGGGCAAAAGATCACTTTTTAATAGAAAAAAAACCTAAATTGTGCGATAATGCCGAACAAATAATAACGTTGTTATGTGAGGATAATATATAGATGTGTGGAATAGTCGGATATATAGGAAACAAAGAGAGTAAACATATTTTACTCGAGGGTCTAAAAGAGTTGGAATATCGTGGATATGACTCCGCAGGTATTGCCATATTGGAACATGATGCCTTTTCATCATTTAAAGCTTTGGGTAAACTCAAAAACCTTGATGAGAAAATGGGTTCATTTGAAACTTCCTCATTTTCCGTTGGCATCGGTCATACCCGCTGGGCAACCCACGGCAAACCGACCGAACTCAACGCACATCCTCATCTGGGTGAGAGCTCCTATGTGGTACATAACGGCATCATCGAAAACTATCAGGAACTCAAAAAGGAGTTGCAGCGTGACGGCATTACTTTTTTAAGTCAGACCGATACTGAAGTGATTGTTCATCTGTTTGAAAAAAATCTGCTCCATGCTGCCCATGCTTTT
>JALUJE010000159.1 GCA_027057185.1 Helicobacteraceae bacterium
AACATAGCCTTTCAGGTAATGGATGCTACCACACTCCACTTTGACAATGCTTTTGATGTGGTGTTTTCCAATGCGGTACTACACTGGGTAGATGACCATGAAGCCGTGGCACGTGGTATTTATAGGGCACTCAAACCTCATGGAAAAATCATGTTGCAGTTTGGTGGTTACGGTAATGCAGAACGTATTCTTGAAATCATGGACGATATGATTGAAAAAAAGTATAAACGCTATTTTCACGATTTCAAATTTCCTTACAGTTTTCCCCATAGTCGTACGTACACAAAAATTTTGGAAGAGGCAGGTTTTAAAGACGTGGATGCCAGGCTTATTGCAAAAGATATGATTCATGAGAACTTAGAGTGCTTTAAAGGGTGGATTCGTACTACATGGTTTCCCTATATACACCGTCTTCCCACAACAATGCGAGAACCGTTTATTGATGCCTTTGCACAGGCATATGTCGATCGTGTTCCGCAAGGAACAAAAATACATGTAGATATGGTACGTTTAGAGGTGAATGCCAGCATATAATATGGGGAGAAGGAGTACTTGCGCTTCTCCTAGTGTCTATCGGAATTCAGCAAAAATTAAGAAAAGAATCTCTACACTGCTATAACGTAAACAAAATTCTCAAGGGAGCCAGAATATGAACACTATAGACACACGACAGACTGTGATGCTGCTCCGTAGAATCTGGCGTTAGCCTACTTCAGTACTTTTTTACCTTCAACATTAAAATACCGTTTTTTTAAACTGCGTGCAGGCACTATAGAGGTACCTATGTCTGGTATATTTGCTTGCATCCGTATTGACAGTAGTATATTTCAGGAGTTTAACGCACTATGGTTACATATAAAAATTTTCACAACGGAGTGTCGTGATGGAGTGGACACTCGGTACGATTATAGCGGCAAACCTCATCATTGTTGCCGGTTCGATTTTACAGATGGCAACCGGAGTGAGTGTGGGCATGATTATTGTTCCTTTTTTGGCGATGATAAGCTACACACTGGTTCCTGCTCCCATTGTGTTTGCCTCCTTGGCATTGACCGTGATGATGGCGTATCGTGGAAGGGCCCATATTGACATGGAAAATATGCCCCAAATCGGCATGGGAATGGTATTGGGAATTTTTGCAGCACTCTATATTTTACAGCATATTCACATTGAGTATCTTGGAGGTGTTTTTGGTCTCTTGATTTTATGTTCCGTCATCATGAGCCTGAAGGTTACATCCTTTTCTCTGAAACCGAAATTAAACTATTTTGGTGGTTTTATTGCCGGTACTATGGGTGCGATGGCGGCGGTCGGCGGTCAGGTACTAGCACTGCTGTTTCAACATCACCCGCTAGAGTCCATCAAAGCGACTCTGGCATTTTTATATACGATATTTTCGGTAGTAATGCTAACGGTGTTTTACCTTTTTGGTGCCTTCTCTCATTCACAGATGCTCTCGGGTTTGTATATGATGCCGGGATTTATTATAGGGTTTTTGATTGCACCGTTATGGACACAATACTTTAATCCGGCATTTTCCAAGCCGGCTGTTCTGCTTATGGCGACGCTGGGTGCAATCATACTTATTGTCAAGAGCCTTCCCATTCAATATTGATAATGATAAAAGTTATCAATATTAAGTAGGTGTTAAGTTGAGAGTTATTATCATTTCACAACTTTATCACTGAGGGGTGAACTATGATTGATGTGTTATCGGGGGTACTGCTGGCTTCAGCGTATCCTCTGGAGAGTGGACAGATGCACTCTAAACAGGCAGGACGCTATGAGGTGGTGACAACATTGCCAAAAGAGTCTCACAGTGTCCATACAATGTTTGAATATGCTCGAGTAGAGGGGAGCTTGCGCATGGCATCCATCTATCATCGTTATGAGGATTATGATAACAGTGCTCTAAGCGTCGGCGGTTGGTTTGGGTTTCAAACTGCTGCATATCGGGGCATAAATCTACATGTAAAAGCGACGACGTCACAATATGTCTCCTGGTTGAATCATGACGCATCGCAACAGATACTTGCACACGATTTCTTTACTGCCAAGGGTGAGTCGTTCACCTACCTTTCTCATGCGAATGTACACTATAAACAGAACAATATTTCGTTGACATTGGGTCGCATGAGTGTTAACACTCCCTATGTCGATGCTGATGATATCCGCATGGCTGCCAACAGTTTTGAAGGAGTGGCATCGCGCATGCTTATTGCGGACACATTTGTCGTACAGGCTTTGTATTTTACCCGTTGGGCAGGTTATGATTCTGGAGAAAATCAGCAGGAGTTTACGCCTTTGGTACCAAATGGCTCGGGTGTGGGTGCGTTGGGAATGAGTTATGTGCCCAATGACGAAAGCAGTACCGAACTATGGTATTACCATGCCGATGCCATGAGTCACATACTCTACGCCGAATATTCCGGACACTACAATATTACGGAAGATTTTCATATGGAGTATGGTGTGCAGGGCAGCTATATGGCAGCCATGGACAACTCGGCAGTAGATGGTATTGTGCTGGGTGCCATGGCTATTGTCGATTATGGTCCGCTTTTTTTTGGACTCTCATATAATCAGGGTTTTGTCGCTGCAAAGTCGAGTGTTAGTGATGGTTTTGGAGCAGGACCGTACTATACTTCTTTGGATGAAGCAACTTTGGGAGCAGTGTCGCAACGTGCCATAGGAGAAGATGTTATGGCATACCGTGTGGGTGTGGGGTATGCCTTTGAATCAAGTGGATTGGTCATTGAAGGAGTATACGGTCAGCTGCATTCTGAACGTCGTAGCGTCAATCTTTGGGAAAGCGATCTTATCGTGACTTACGATATTTCTCAAGATATAGCGCTTAACGCCTCACTGACAGCATTTCATTCTCATGATAAGAGTGAAAGTTTTGAACGGGGCTTGGTTCGTGTGGACTATAAATTTTGAAGGTTTCTTATTTTAAGATGATATCTATTATCATTACAAAAATTAACACTATTTTGGGTATCATATAGCTATGAAACGTTTAAGTGAATGCATGAAAAATTCTGTGGTCAAAGTCGTAAAAATTCACACCTCTGGTCCGCTCAAACAGCGTCTGATTTCGTTGGGTATTATGAAAGATGTCACCCTCCGTGTTCTGGCACATAC
>JALUJE010000160.1:0-331 GCA_027057185.1 Helicobacteraceae bacterium
GTCCAGTATGGAAGTGTGCGTTCAGAATCTCAGACGGTTGCTTTTGTAAAAGAGACGTACAAACTGTTTGCTGCTTCAATGATGGCAGGTGCAGTGGGTGCGTATGTTGGTGTACCGATGGCTGCAGACATAAAGTCGGTATTTTGGGTTCTTTTTGCTATAGAGATTGCCCTGCTTATAGGGTTGCATTTTGTAAAACATAAACCGGGAATTAATCTGGCTGTTATGTTTGCATTTACTTTTATGACGGGAATTACGCTTGCGCCGTTATTGGCTATGACCTCGGCGATGGAAGGCGGCGGCATGATTATTGGTAATGCTTTTGCAATGA
>JALUJE010000160.1:341-9810 GCA_027057185.1 Helicobacteraceae bacterium
ATCTTTGGAGGAATGAGTCTTTTTGCAATTAAAACAACAAAAGACTTTACAGGTTATGGAAAGCCACTGATGATAGCCGTAGTCGTGGTCATTGTCGGTTCTTTGTTAAATATATTCCTATTGCAAAGCCCGATATTACATGTACTAATACAGGGAGTTATTGTTATGCTCTTTAGTGTCCTGGTTGTTTATGACACCCAAAACATTATTCGTGGTGCATACGAAACTGCCATTGACGGTGCCATTGCACTCTATTTAGATTTCTTGAATATCTTTACAGCGCTACTACAGCTGTTTGGTATCTTTGGAAACAACAACGACTAAACCACTACCACCCGAACTACTTCGGGTGGTAGATGCAAATCTCAACCGCCTGAAAGAAGGCATTCGTGTTATTGAAGATATCGCACGTTATTCGTACAGCGACAAGCACATGGCATCACAACTAAAAACCCTGCGGCATCATAGCAAGATAGACGATACCGCACCACTGCTTCACTCCCGCGATAGCAACAATGATGTACTACGTCCAAGCACTAGCAGCGAAATGCATCGTACTACGCTTAATGATATTATTATCGCCAACTACAAGCGTGCACAAGAGTCTGCTCGAGTCTTGGAAGAACTCTACAAGCTCATTGACCCGATCCTATCTGAACGTTTTAAAACTGTACGATATGAACTTTATACGTTAGAAAAAGAGCAGCTACTCAGTTGTGAATAAACAGTACTTCAAACTCCAAATAATCATGCGGATATTCTCGCATTAACTGCTTGGTCTGCTGATAATTCAATACCCGTCTTCCCCCGCTGACACCACTTTTTTTTATGTACCGAAACATCTCACGAGGTGATTTAAACGCTAATGTGTAGGTGACAATCTCATACTGAGCATCAAAATGTTGTTCTGCCAGAGCAATAACCTCATCTGAACATCGCAAAATCGGCTCTAGTTGAGCACAGTCATACATGCTTTTAAAGGTGTTACATGTAAATATTGCTAATGAGACCGGTGCTTGTAATGCAGCAATATAACCAAAAACCGCATCTAAGTCCCGCGCCCACTGCAATGCAGATGCCGAGATAATTCGATCAAACCTGCCAGAGAAGGTTCTAAAGGCTTTTGCATTATTGAAATCTGCCAATTTACATGTAATATTTTTTGATAGCGGATGATTCAAGAGCATTGCCTCTGAAAAATCAAGAGCGACAAAATGTTCGACTTCCCAATCAATAGCTTTAAAAATGGTACCGCTGCCACAACCTATGTCGAGAATCCTTTGAGGAGAGTCTATAATGGAACCCACCAATCTCTGAGCCACTTTTTTCTGAATCACATTATACTGTGCATAGGCAGCAGCCGAACGTGAAAATTCTTCACGCACTCTCATGAGTGGCGATTCACCAATAGTGATATCATGAAGATAAGCAAAATTACAAGAACAATCACCGCACCGCTAGGTAGTGCAAAGTAATACGAAAGCAGCATCCCTACAATAACAGCACTCAGCGAGAACAGCAGAGCCAACCAAATGGTCGCGCCAAAGCCTTTTTTGTATTGCAGTGCAGAAACTGTGGGAATAACCATCAGTGCACCAATGAGCAGTGTCCCTACTACCCGAATAGAGAGCGCAATAATGACCGCAACAATCGTGATAAGTAAAAAATTAAAAAATGTCACCCTAATACCACTCACCTGTGCCACCTCTTCGTCAAAGGCAATAAAGTAGAACTCTTTATAGAAACCAAGTAATAACAGCAACGCGACGGTACCGGCACCGCCCATAATCCACAACTCTTCGGTACTGACTGAGAGAATCGAACCAAACAGATAGCTAAAAAGTGACGTATTAAATGCTCCGGCAAGAGAGACAATAACAATAGCCAGTGCCAAAGATCCTGAAAGAAAAATGGCTAAAATAGAGTCGGAGTAGATATTGAAGTACGAACGTAAATACTCAATACTCCAGGCACTCACAAGTGCAACTACTACAGCAACGGCGATAGGAGAGACTCCTGCCACTAGACCAATAGCAACACCGACTAACGCTGAGTGTGCTAGTGTTTCGGTAATCAGCGAGTAGCGTTTTAACACAACAAACGAACCGCCCACCGAAGCGATAATAGCGATGATAATACCGGCAATAAAAGCGCGTTGCATAAAATCATATTGAAAAATTTCCATTACGCCACCTTTTTAATGATGATGATGATTGCGTATGAGATGGGCATCCATACCATACAGTTTGCTCATATCTTCACAACTGATTGCTTCTTTAGGGTTATTGCAGGTCACCAGAGTCTCATTGACACTAAATAATCTACCGATATCATCAACAATCACGCCAATATCATGTGTTACAAACACAATAGTTATCTGCTTCTCGTTGTTCAACTGGCGTAGCAGATCGTAAAAACGTTTTTGAGAGACCACATCAACTCCGGTATTGGGTTCATCCAAAATCAGGACTTCAGGCTCTGAGGCCAATGCCCGTGCAATCATAACCCGTTGGCGCTGACCTCCTGAAAGGGTACCAATGAGTCTATCTTTGAGATTGGCAACATCCATAGTTACCATGGCATGATGGACTATTGTTCGGTCATCATCATGTTCCAAGCCAAGAAATTTTCGTTTTGCAGTACGCCCCATCATCACCACTTCCAAAACCGTTGCGGGAAAGTTGGTATCAATATGCGTTGCCCGTTGTGGCACGTAACCGATTTTATTCCACGATGTGAATTTTTTTTGTTCAACTCCAAACAGCCGTATCTCTCCCGATGTTGCCTGCTGCAAGCCCAATAAAACACGAATCAGCGTTGTTTTACCGCCTCCATTGGGACCAATAATAGCAACATAGTCCCCCTGAAAAATTTGCATGGAAATATGACTGAGCACACGATGGTTTCCAATGGTTACACAGAGATCTTTAGTCTCAAAAACGGGAACATGAAACCTCATTCACACTCCAGTGCCTGTGACAATTTTTGAAGATTCTCTCGCATAATATCATCATAGCTTTTTTGAGCGGCAATATCAGCACGGGTAATATTGGCTAAAGGGTGCAAAATCGCAACACTCGTGTTGCTTTCATTAGCAACAGTCTGCATTAATCGATCGCTGCTAAAAGGTTCAAAAAAAATCATATTGACATGGTGCTCTTTAATAGTGTCGATTAGTCGTTTCATACTCTGCGCGCTTGGTAACGCATCGGTCGAAAAACCGCTAAGTGATGCAATATGAAAATGATAAGCATCGCCTAAATATCCAAAAGCATTGTGATTGACAATGATAAAATCTTTTTTACATGTAGAGAGTGTCGTCTCATAGACGTTTTTCAGTGCCGTCAATTGCGTAGTATAGCGTTGTAAATTCGCTTCAAAATAGGATTGCGAAAACGGATCAAGAGCGGAAAGTTTTTTCGTAATCTCATTGGCAGCAATGATCATGTTATCAATATCGAGCCAATAATGCGGATCATAGTTATGAGGCTCCTCGTCATGACTACAATTATGATCTGAGTCAGAAAGCTTTCGTAAGGTCACATAACGGCTCATGTCCATACTATTATTCCCGGCAAGTCCCTTAGTCCAAGGCTCAAGCACATTGCCGCTATAGACAAACAGTTTACTTTTCTCTAACGCTACACGCTCTTTTGGCGATGGTTCAAAAGTATGAATATCCATTCCAAAAGGAATTAACATCATCACATCGGCACGCTCTTTAGCAATATGCTTACAAATATCATATAAGGGAAATATAGAAACGGTAATCACCATTTTACCACTTCCTTTGGTTGAGGAAGGAACAATAAAAGGGGCAATAAAAAGAAGCAGCAGCAGGAGAAACACCCCGATGATTATCATCAATTTTTTCACAATCGGTATCCTCCTTATATTTTTGAAAGTATACCTTAAGTGTTCTTAATAATATAACAAAGAATTTTCTGATATAATTCGCCACTTTTTATACATATAAAGGATCCTAAATTATGACAGGCTTTTTGCTGATTTCGCAGATTGTTTTAGTAGTAGTGCTCACCATCACCGTACTACTCCAAAAAAGCTCAAGTATCGGTTTAGGTGCATACAGCGGTTCAAATGAATCCGTTTTTGGGGCAAAAGGACCGGGTAGTTTTTTAGCCAAAACAACATTTTTTCTCGGTTTCTTGTTTGTTGCCAATACCATTGCACTCGGCTATTACTATGGAGAAGAGCACACCAAATCTGTTGTTGACACCGTAGTAGAAGGTACGAATGTGCCGGCTCCAGAGATCTCCTCAGTGCCAGAAATTCCTGTGGCGTCTCCAGCGACAGACACCAATACTTCACCGGCGGCAACAGAAGCACCGCCAATTACAACACCGGCTGTTGCTACGGAAAGCAACAACACCTCTGCCGTTCTTCCAACTGAGAG
Organism: Helicobacteraceae bacterium; assembly: GCA_027057185.1. Classification (GTDB taxonomy): domain Bacteria; phylum Campylobacterota; class Campylobacteria; order Campylobacterales; family Sulfurimonadaceae; genus QNZR01. Next base: position 4,756 of record JALUJE010000160.1, read on the forward strand.
TCTCTCTACCACTTCCGAGACCAATACTTCACGCTAATTATGAAGAGTACAGGTATCTCACCTGTATTTTTGTCTTTTGTTTTGTGATTGAAACATTTCTTGCTACAATTCATATATAATTTTAAAACAGATCGATATAAAGAGGACCTATGTTAGACGAAATATACAGTGAATGTGAATCCCATATGCAATCTTCTATTGAGCATATGACTCATGAATTTAAATCACTTCGTACCGGAAAGGTATTGGTGAGTATTTTAGATACGGTAATGGTAGAGTACTACGGTACTCCCACGCCTTTAGCGCAAGTGGCTACAATTTTAGCAACTGATGCAACCACAATCACTGTCTCCCCATGGGAAAAAAATATTTTAAGTGATATTGAAAGTGCTATTGCTCGAGCCAATATTGGCGTTAATCCCAACAATGACGGAGAACAGATTAAACTCTTTTTCCCACCAATGACCGTAGAACAACGCCAAGAGAGTGTGAAAAAGATGAAAACTATGGGAGAGAATGCTAAAGTCTCCATTCGTAATGACCGTAAAAAATCTAATGACAAAATCAAAGCATTAGAAAAAGACAAAGAGATTACCCAAGATGAATCCAAGGCAGCACAAGAGCGCATACAAAAAATTACTGACAACTATATTGCCAAACTTGAGGATATCCTCAAAGAGAAAGAACAATCTATTATGACGGTTTAACAGATGACTGTTAAACAAATTTATATGGATGCCGAAGCACTTTTAGAAGGGCACTTTAAACTTAGTTCCGGTAATCATTCACAATTTTATCTGCAATCGGCAAAGGTACTAGAAGACCCTCGTACTGCACAGAAACTTGCAGCAGCACTGGCCTCTCAAATCCAAGAGCATGGTATCAAAATAGATACCGTCTGCGCACCGGCACTCGGTGGACTCATTGCAGGGTATGCCTTGGCATCGGCTTTAGATGTGCGTTATATTTTTGCCGAACGCATCGACGGGGTCATGACCATTCGACGTGGCTTTGAGGTAGCAGAAAATGAAAAAGTACTCATCTGTGAAGATATTATAACTACCGGAGGCTCAGCAGTGGAAGCGGCTGCCGCCATCGAGCAACTTGGAGGATCAGTAGTTGCCTTTGCCGCACTCGCCAATCGTGGATTTTGCCGGCGTGAGCACAGTAACATACAGCGCCACGATAACTGCAAGCTCCCCAAAGAGACTCCTTTTTTTGCGCTTGCCGATTTTGATTTTCCCATGTACCCGCCCGAGGCATGCCCTCTGTGTCAAGACGGCTCCGTCGCTATAAAACCAGGTTCACGGGGGAATTAATGGCAGAGTCCTTCAAGCTCGATATGCAGTACCTGCAAAAAGTGCAACGAACCCTTCGCAAAGCCGGCAATATTTTTCCCAATGAACATGAGCTTGTTGCCACACTAGAACAGGAAATTATTAACGTTCAAGATGAACACTCGTTCAATACTTACTACAACATGGCCAACTACCTGAAACAGCGACTCAACGAACTTCATCAACACCTAGAAACACCGCAACCGGGCATTTCTGAAGCCCTAAACGATCTAACGTGGTCCATTCAGTATTTACAATGGTTGGTCACCGAAGAGCACAAGGGAGTCCAGTAATATGCCATATGTCCCCATTATGGAGCAGGTAGAGAAGCTGCCGCCATTGCCCGAATCGGTTCAAAAACTTGAGTCTCTCTTTGCACAAAGTGAACATCCCAACATTAATGACGTGGTTGCCATTATTGAGAGTGATCCTGCACTAACCACCAATATTCTAGCCAACGCCAACTCACCGCTGTACAGTTTTTCCAAGCAGATCAGCTCTATCTTGCAAGCTACAACACTCTTTGGTGCAGCAACCATTCGAGCCATGGCACTCAAATCTGCGATGGAACAGCGCTTTACGATTGATATGTCACCATATGGCATAGACAATCGTACATTTGCCAATATTTGTGCCATCCAGAGTACCTTTATTTTTCAATGGTATATGGGTATTGATGTAGAAAAAGCCAAGCTGTTAGTACCCATGGCATTTTTAATGGAAACCGGTGCCATACTCATTGCAAAAAACATTGTCGAACATGGAAATAAAAAGGCATTTTTAGAAGATTTACAGACACACAAAGAGATACGAGTAGCTGAAAATTTACATGTAAATATGAGTACGGCGCAAGTCAATGCTCTACTCTTTGAACACTGGAATTTTGAAGATATTTTCATTGAATGCATGCGGACTCTCGATGGTGAAAATACCCCGTCCTTTATTGTCGAAAAACTCTCCATTGCCCTGCGTGCTGTCCGATTGGCCGTCAATTTAAAAGAACAATTCAGTGAGCATTCTATCGGGCGGGCACAGAAACTTTTAGAATCTCGCAATCTTAACAGTGACAAGTTTCTCAGTGTCGCTGAACGCATGCAAAAAAAGTTTGAACTACTCTAGTTCACAACACAATGTTGCATCGACTATAATTTTTGCCACCTCTTTTTTAGAGTTGATGAGTGTCGAGATACGACAGCTTGAAAGATAACGTTTCTCTGCCTGGCTGCGTACTTCCACCACCAAATTGACATTGTTGGTGTGCTGCGTTATTGCTTCACAGATTTGACGCTTTTTCTCAATATTATCGACTGCAATAATGACAGTTGCCGCATCTTCAATATGCAAGGCATCGAGCATCATCTTTTTGGAGAGGTCTCCAAAGAATGCTTCTTTAGCATCGCGTACCGCCCATTTGAGCTGTGTGAGATTATTGTCTACAACCAGATATTTCACACCGCGTTTTTCCAATTTTTGTGCAATAAACCGCCCACTGGTACCATAGCCACACAAGACAACATGATGTTTCCGCTGTTCTAAAGCAGCAAAATTATTTTCATATACCTTCTCCTTAAAGACCCGAATCACAATCTCATTGACTTTGGAGATAAGAAACGGTGTCAAAATCATAGAAACTACCACCATTAAAATCAGGGTCTGTATGAGGTCAGGTTCTAGCAAGCTGTAGGTACTGGCTACTGCAAAAATTGCAAAAGAGAATTCACCGATTTGTGAAATTGCCAAAGCACTTTTTAACGATGTATCTCGAGGAGAGGTTATCATCAACGTCGCAAATATAATAATGGCTTTAATGAGAAAAACCAGAAAAAGTAGCATGATAATAGTACCGATATGCGCAACAAAATAGCTCAAATCGATCTTCATACCAACGGTTACGAAAAAAGCACCTAACAGCAAGTCTTTAAATGGGGCAATATCAGCTTCGACTTTATGATGATAGCGTGTTTCTGCAATAATCATACCCGCAACAAAGGCACCTAATGAGTAGGTAAATCCCATGCTATGCCCAAAAAGTGCAGCACCAAAGACAATAACAAATACCGAGCCCATAAAGAGTTCTTCCACACCACTCTCTGCAGAAAAACGTAACATCCATGTCATCACCCGCTTGCCAAGGACAAAGAGCAGTCCCAGTACTACCACGGCACTAAAGGCTGTCTCTACCAATACCACCTGAAGCGACATGTCTTCTGATGTCAAAAATCCTAAAAATAGCAAAATAGGGATGACGGCAAGATCCTGAAAGATTAAAATACCTACCGAACGCTGACCGTAAGGCAAATGGATCTCTTTCGAGTTTTTTAGATGTGTCAGTACCACTGCTGTAGAAGAGAGTGATAATGCCAACGCAATAATTAGTGATGAAATGGTATCAATATGAAATAGATAATGAATAATAAGGTAGAACAGTATGGTCGTAAGACCCACCTGAAGGGAACCGTTAAAAAAGACCTCTTGACGCATCTGCTTCATTTTGGCAAGCGATATTTCCAGACCAATAGTAAACATCAAAAAGACAATGCCAAACTCACCAATTAGTTCCAATATATGGGAATCTGTCAGATAGTGCAAATCAAAGGTATAAACCAAAACGGTTCCGGTAATAATATAACCAATGATTTGGGAAATTCCCATTTTCTTTAGAATCAGATTAATAATAACAGAAAGCGTTAGTGCAAATAATCCGTAGTATAGTGCTAAATCCATTGTCTCATTTCACTTCTTGGTATTAATTTTACATGTAAAAAACATGAAAGTCACTCTGCAAACATTGTTACATTATATCTCCATCATTCTAGCACATCCTATAAGGCACTTAGAAACAAGTCGGCATTTTTAAACACTTTTGAGATATGTTCATCCTCATTTTTAGCTTAGTGTATGCATGGTATAACAAGTTATACCAATAAATCCATCTATAGTCCTATCGTTTAAGTAAAACACAAGGGCATACATCATACAATTAACTAACCAGTTAATTGAAAGAAGAGTATGACAAAAAAAATTGCAAAATGAGCTCAATATCATGATACAAGGAAGATAGATGAACACAAGATGGTTTTTAGCATCTTTAACGCTGCTGTTATTGCTGCTACTCTCAGAATTAAACGCAAACGATTTAACGCTTGATAGCTGCATTGATAAAGCAATCACTTCTCATCCTGATATACATAGATTTATGTTACAAGTAGAAAAAAGCCAAAGTGGTATAAAAGCTGCGAAAGCTGATTTTTTACCTAAGATATCAATAAATGGAGAATATGATCCTCGTAAAACATTTGCATTGCCACAAAACGGCACTTTTCACACGATAGAAGATGACAGTTGGCAGGCAGGAATCACACTCTCTCAAAAGCTTTGGGATTTTTCAAAAACAAGTGCGACTATCAAAGCATCAAAAATACAGAAGTCCATCGCGAATCTTTCTCTTGTAGAAGCAAAAGCACTATTAAGTTACCAAGTTGCAATAGTGTATGAAAACTTACAACTACAAAAAGAGGCGATTAGAGTAAGAGAAGAAGATGTTAAAGCAAAAAAAGCATTTTATGAACAAGCCAAAGCATTGGTAAAGCAAGGGTTAAAAACTAAAGCAGATGCTTCAAGGTTTAAAGCTTCTTGGTATATCGCAAAAGAGAGTCTCTCTATCGCAAAAGCAGATTTTGAAAAAGCACGTGTGCAACTTGCTTACTATATAGGTGAA
>JALUJE010000161.1:0-1265 GCA_027057185.1 Helicobacteraceae bacterium
GTTTAATGCTTATGGTGTTCTTGAATGATACAATTGTTTTATGGATGTGGGGTTAATGCCTTTAGTTAAAGCTGTTGTTAGTAACGATGTAACAAATCATTAGGAATTCAAGACTAAAAAAAAGAAAGGGTTAAGGTGTTTTTTAGTAAAATTGCGAGCTTTTATCTGGTGCATTAACCGGTTAAAACTCAACAGGTATCTGCTAAAACGTCAGTGTAATCTCTTTGAAAAAATAGGGACGATTATGGGGCAGTACTGAAGCAAACTGACATATATCTCTGGCAAAACCTGCCTTTAAAGGACCTATTTATGGTAACTATGAAAGACTTATTGGAATGTGGTGTACACTTTGGTCACCAAACACGTCGTTGGAACCCGAAAATGAAAAAATATATTTTTGGTGTTCGTAAAAATATCTATATTATTGATTTACAAAAAACGCTTCGTTACTTCCGCAATACGTATCAGATTGTACTTGATGCTGCGGCTGAGGGTCAAACCATTCTTTTTGTCGGTACTAAAAAGCAGGCACGCGCATCGGTTAAAGATGCTGCTATAAGTTGTGGTATGCCTTATATCGATAATCGCTGGCTTGGAGGAATGTTAACCAATTTTCCTACCATTCAAAAATCAATGCGTAAACTCGAAATTATTGAAAATATGCAAGAAAGTGGTCAAATTGATCTTTTAACGAAAAAAGAGGCGTTAATGATGAGTCGACAAAAAGAGAAGCTTAACGCATATTTTGGCGGTATTCGCAATATGAAAAAACTGCCGGATATGTTGTTTGTCATTGATGCGGTAAAAGAGCATATTGCCGTCAATGAAGCACGTTGTTTGGGTATTCCGGTTGTCGCACCTCTAGACACTAACTGTGATCCAGATGTCATTACCTATCCTATTCCCGGAAATGATGATGCCATTCGCTCTATTCAGCTTTTCTGCCGTGAAATGGCAGAGGCAATTAATGAGGGTAAAGCGCTTCGTGAGGGAGCCTCGGAAGAAGCAGAACCTGAAGGTGATGTAACAGAACAGGCAACGGAAGCAGTTGAAGAAGTAGCTGCACCTGAAGCGGCGGAAGTACCTGAGACAAAAACAGAAGCAACGACAACAGAGGAAGCATAATTATGGCAGTAACAGCAGCAGATGTAAAAAAACTTCGTCAGGCTACCGATGCGCCGATGATGGACTGTAAAAAAGCATTGACAGAATGTGATAATAATTTTGATAAAGCTGTAGAATGGTTACGCGAACGTGGTGTTGCC
>JALUJE010000161.1:1275-3134 GCA_027057185.1 Helicobacteraceae bacterium
ATCGTGTTGCGGCTGAGGGTTCCATCGGGCTTAAGATTTCGGCTGATTATCGACGTGCGACATTGGTAGAAGTCAATTCCGAAACAGATTTTGTAGCTCAAAACGACGGCTTTAAAGAGCTGGTATCTAAAACCGTCACCCAGGCATTTGAGACGAATGCCACCACTACAGAAGCATTGCGTGAGACGACATTTGAAGGGAAAGCCTTTAGTGTTTACTTTGATGAGGCGGTAGCAAAAATCGGTGAAAAGATTGAAGTCCGTCGTATTGCTGCATTAGATGGCAGTGACACGGTGATTGTTAATGGCTATATTCATTCCAATACTCGTATTGGTGTTATTGTTGCCATTGAATGCGATTCGGCCAAAACGGCTGAAGCGATGGTTCCGGTTGCCAAACAGGTAGCGATGCATGCTTCGGCAATGAAACCGACAACATTAAGTTATAAAGATTTTGACGCGACCTACGTAGAAGAAGAGACCAAAGGACGTATTGAAGCTATTAAGACTGAAAATGAAGAGCGTGCCCGTTTGAAAAAACCGCTGATCAATGTACCTCAGTATATTTCACGATGCCAATTGAGTGATGACGTTTTGGCACAGGCAGAAGCAGATATTAAAGCGGCACTAAAAGAACAGGGTAAGCCTGAAAAAATTTGGGATAAAATTGTTCCGGGACAATTGGCACGCTTTATTGCTGACAATACTACACTAGATAAAGAACAGGCTCTGCTTGATCAAGACTATGTACTAGATGACAAAATGACCGTGGCAGAGGCAGTTGCCGCCGCCGGTAACGCTGCCGGCGGTACGGCTGAAATTGTAGCGTTTGTCCGTCTTGAAGTAGGTGAAGGCATTGAGAAAAAAGTTGATGATTTTGCTGCTGAAGTTGCCGCACAAATGGCATAATACTTCTATTTTGATGCCGTTCTCTTGAATGCCGGCATTGAAATGGTACTAAAAACTCTCGTCTTTCCCCATTAAATATAATAACTTTATATTATGTTAAAATCTTTATATTACTAACAATTCATTATAGCTATACTATTACATTAATTAATACAAACATACCCTTATTGAAGGAGTGTTATGAAAACACTAGGTTTCATGTTATTGTTTCTAATCATTATGACGGGTTGTGCTGCAACGCAGGTTCTAAAAACATCCAAGCCCGAAGCATCTAAAGTAGTGTTAACCAATAAGTTTCAATTGACGAATGTCAGCCTGGATTTAAGTGAACTTATTGATGCAAATACGGCGTACCATACACAAGAAGAGTTGCAGGAAATGTTACGTAAAGCGCTTAAGAAACTTCTTGCAGAAAAGAACCTACTTACCGACGATAAACGAGCTAATTCCTTGGTAATACATGTCAATTATGAACGCAGATTTGTAGGAGATAAGACACCGATTCCCTCCAATGCATTGGCTTACCCCCATTATGCATACCGCATTGAGGTGATGGATCATGACAAGGCGCTTACCGGTGTGACACAAGATACCAAAAGGTTTAAAGGCGGTTTGGCGATGAGTAAGCAGGTGATTACGAAATCTTTGAATGACAAACGGTATGAAAATACCTTTATCAATGCCGTAGCTAAAGACATTTTTCGAAGCATTCAGTCATTATTGTAAGCTCTGCCTCTGGCATTGTAGAGGGTATTCTCTATTTTTGAGTATAATCTCACATGACAATTTTAAAAGCTACCGGGATTTCGCACCATTTTGATTATCCACTTTTTAGTGATGTGACAGTATCGTTAAACACATCGCAATCTCTTGCGATTATTGGCGTCAGTGGAAGTGGCAAATCAACATTATTGCATATTTTATCGACGCTGCTACAGCCTAAATCCGGAG